>NZ_LZPK01000028.1:0-29321 GCF_001729375.1 Methanosarcina sp. A14
AATAAAGTCAAGTAATAAAGGATTGATATAGAGATTGATATATAACTACATAAATAAAAATCTAATAAAAATAGAAATCCAATAAAAATAAAAGTCCAATAATAATTCAATAGAAGTAAAAATCCGAGAAAAAGTGTTTAATCTACAAATCTCTGAAGATTTTTCAGAGTATTTTCTCCGGAATTTTAAACTATTTCTCAGAATATTTTATTAGAGTAGTATCTCTGAATTATCAGAGTACTTTTTCCATGATGCTCAAGGCTTTTTCGATATCCTTCATTGAAGCCGCATAGGAAATTCTGATATGTCCGTCTCCTTCGCTTCCAAAGGCTGTGCCGGGAGTAACAACAACACCGTTTGAGATAAATTTCGAGGCAACCTCTGCGGAATTCTGGACTTTTGGGAAAGCGTAGAAAGCACCTTTCGGAAGGGCACATTCCATTCCTAGATCATTCAGCCCTTTTACAAGCACGTCCCTGCGCTTTCTGAACTCTTCTCGCATGGCCTTGATAGAGTCTTTGGGTCCTGTCACTGCTGCATAAGCAGCTTTCTGAGCGATTGAGTTGGCGCAAGCCTGGAAGTACTGGTGCACCTTAAGCATCTGGCCTATGTAGTCTTTTCTGGCTGCCACGTACCCTAGTCTCCATCCGGTCATGGCATAGCTCTTTGAGGTCGCATTTACGGTAATCACATTGTCCGAATAGCTGGCAGGGCTTACGTGTTCCCCTTCGTAAACGAAGTACTCATAGACCTCGTCGGAAACAATGGTTATATTGTGGTCATCTGCGATCTCAGCCAGGGCTTTTATATCTGCCCTGCTTGCGACTGTACCTGTGGGATTTGAAGGAGAATTAAGAACGATGACTCGGGTTTTCGGAGTGATTTTCTCAAGCACGGCCTCAGGCTTCATAGTAAGGTCTTCGGCAAGGGGAACACCTACGGCTTTACCACTAAGGATTTCGGTCAGTGCATTGTAAGAAACGAAGCCAGGGTTTGAGATAAGGACCTCATCCCCATGGTTTAAAAGGGCTGCAAGGGCAATTGTAAGAGCTTCCGATGCTCCAGAAGTTACAATTATTTCCTCAGGGGAAACCGAGAACCCATTCTCTTCCTGGAACTTGGAACTCAGGGCCTCTCTTAACTCCGGAATTCCCGGACCGACCGTATAACCCGTAAAGCCTTCGTTTATAGCTTCTATTGCCGCGGCCTTAATATGCTCCGGGGTGTCAAAATCAGGCTGTCCCAGCCCAAGGTTGATAGCGTCCGAGCCCGCAGCTTCAAAAATCTTCCTGATTCCTGAGGTATCTATTCGGGCTACGTTCTCTGAAAACTTTATTTCCTTCAAATTAGGTTCTCCTGTATCCCTATAAATTAATTATTTTTATGTACCTTCTGCTTTCTGGCGATTAAGGCTCTCTCATTCGATATTCGTATGTCTCGACTTCAGTTCGACTTCAGAGGCGCCTGTAAGCGTAATAAGCTGAGAGATTATCGAGTCAAGGAAAATAAGCGATGTAATTTCAAAAGATGTACCCAGTGGAGGCATGGTTTTGTAACCTCCCCGTATGTTTCTTTCAAGGTAGCCATATGTATCAGAGTCATTTTTAGTCTTGCTTGGAAGAATCATAGTAACATCCGAGATTCTACCGAGTGTGGATTCTTTTTTAGAGGTAACCGTTATGAGGGTTGAGCCAATATCTTTCACTATTTTTCCGAGATCAGCTATAGAGTGGGTTTCTCCTGACCCTGAAATGGCAATCACTACATCCTCCGGCCGGACAGCAGGAGTTGTGGTTTCGCCAACCACATACACACTGAATCCGAGGTGCATAAGCCTCATTGCAAAAGCTTTGGCAACAAGCCCGGATCTTCCGGCCCCCATCAGAAAGATTCTTTTGCTTTCCAGAATTTTCTGGATCATCAATTTTATGTTTTTTCTGTCAAGTTTATCAATTATCTCACTGAGGTTTACTGAAATCATTTTCATTGATAATAGTACATCTTCGCAGTCGTTTACCTGAACTTTTTCCATATGAGTTCTCCGAAAAACATTGAGTTAAGTGCCTGGTTAAATGCTTAATTCTATAATAATTAATTGATTAAATTTTATTTACCTGCTTATGTCAATGATATTTATCTGTCTATGTTAATAATAATAATATTTACCTCTATGTTATATGAAAAATGCTCCTGAAATACCTTTACCAAAACCCTTTTTCAAATTTACAGTCGGATCTCAGGGTAAAGTTCGGAAGCCTTCTGTTAACTTTGCCGTAATATCAGCAGTTCAGGTTTTACCTGCTTGTTTGCGACTCAGTTTTATAATTAATAGCTTTCAGTTCCCAGTTCTCAATATTATTTTTAAATTCGTAATAGAGCCTCTGGATATCACAGTCATTCCCATTCCAATAAAAGTCTTTACGCGTTTCTCCTTTTTGGAGCTCTTCAAGTATAAATTTTGATAGGTGGAAAAGGGCTTTTTTATTGGAAAAAGGAATACTATAATTTACGCGATAACCACCAGATGTTTTTCCATAGGACACGAGTGTGTACCCTTTACTCTCATATTCCGTAATCTCATCAAAACTGCAGACAATTTCAAACTCATGGACTGTAGACTGGTCAACTTTTGAAATTCCGATTAGTACCTGCGCTATAATATAATCAGGAACTTTCCGTCCAAACCATACGGCGATTTTCCCGTAAGTACAGACTAAGTTGACGTCATTCCTGCCCATCTCAAAGGAGCCTAGAGACTGGGGAGGGTAGATTATAACTTCCGAGTCTTGGGTCTTCTGGGCACACATTGCTTCCACTTCGTTTACTTACTTGCAGAGACAAGTGCACTTATGAGATTCCGATCTTTCTTAAGGGTTTTGAGCTGGTTTGCAGGCCCTATTACCGTAAGTCTCTTACTGCTCTGTCTTTTGAAAATTTTACCAAGAAATGAACCGTCCGTATTTGCAGGATAACTTTGCATCTCTATGCCCGAAAAAACATCAGGCTGGATCGCTGACATTGTCATTTCTATAAGCTTTGCTTCCTCCATTGGGTTCAGGCCCTTTTCAAGCACTAGAATTTTACCTTTTCGTACCTCATCGATTATGTATCTGACTTTTTCCATTGAAGCCATCTGAGAGATTCTGGCTTCGGATATCAAATCAAGCTGAATTCCCTGCATGTAAATCACCCGAACTGTTTTGCCAGAGCTTCATAAAACGAGTCCATTCCCACTCCTTCAAGGGCAGAAACCGGCACCATAGGATGCTGGGGGAAGGCTTCCTTTATGACAGACGGGTCGGCATCAGGAAGGTCTACCTTGTTTGCTACTATAAGAAGTGGAAGGTTTCTTGCTTCCATATTCCCTATTACTGTTACGTTGACCTGGGTATAGGGATTTTCAGTGGAATCCATAACAAGTATGACGCCGTCGAGGTCATCCAACCATTTGACAGCTTCGATTACGCCTTCTGTTGCTTCTTTAGATCGTTTTTTGGATTCGGAATCACTCATTCCCTGCTCCATAAAGTCGTGGAAATCGATTTTTGTGGCAAGCCCGGGCGTGTCTACAATATCGAGGCTGATTGTGTGTCCATTGGTCTCAATATTTATTGCGTTCCTTCTCTTGGCATGCCGGGTTTCGTGAGCAATATGAGAAACCGAACCCATTGTTTCTTCAGCTCCGACCCAATCCTTAAGGATCCGATTGCTGAGGGTCGTCTTACCGGCATTGGGGGGGCCGTAGATTCCTATGCATGCTCCTTTTTTCTTGAACAGTTTATTGAACATTTTTGAAAAGCTTACCTTAAATCGTTCTAACATATTCATAGCTTCCCTCCTTTGGGAAAAGCATAGTACCTAAGGATTTCTCGGATTGCTTTCCTTTACGGATTGATATTTAAATTTTTAATCTATTGATCCATGCACTTAAGTAACTTCTATTTATCGTACTGAGGGGATTGGGGAAAATTATAGATGTTTTTCCTTTCCAGTATATTTGAGACTAAATAGGAAGTTTAAGGTTCTTTCTACGGTAGAATAGAAAGTGCCTCCATGGAAATAACACCAGAATATAAATAAATTGCTTTCTATCGCCTGATTCCCTCACCACATTAATAAAAAAGCTTTTTATTCAGAGATAAAAAGCTTGTTATCCAGAAGACTTTGAGCTCTCAAGAACTCTTTTTGTTAGTACTAAATTTTTATATGTGCACTGATGTTCTGCACTTTCCTTTATATTTTTTCCTATTTTTATTCATTCAATCTTAAAAATATAAATCGTTTTTATTAGAATATCTTCTGATATCCTTCCTAACATAATTCTTTTTATAATCTTTACAGCTCAATTTTCCTCCAGATATTTCAAGATATCTTTTGGGAGCTCTAAAACATTTTTATAAATTTTAATATATTTGTTGAGCAACTCAGAGCATTAAAAGCTAACTTATTATCTCGATTTAAGGCCTTAGTTATATATTTAACTTTTTTATTACTTTTGAGAACTTTTACCTGAAAATACCTATTATTTACTTTTTCAGATTGAAGAAAACTTATGTTTTCTCCGATAGAGTTTTGCTCATCTGTCTCGAATTGCCATGTTTATAGCAATTTCGGCTATATTGGAACTAAGGTCTCCTATTCTGGATAAACTGTCTACGACTGTCCCGAGTGAAATCATAATCTCATTGGATTTCAATTTCAGAATAGATTCATGCAGTTCTTCTACCCATGCGCGCATGTTGTCAACATTATCTATTACTTGATTTGCAAGAGAAATATTTGTTTCAAATAGTGCCTCAACTGACTGTTTTACCAGTTCCGTATAAGCAGCATTGAGTTTATCGATCTCTTCCATTACCTTATCATTAACAGGCTCTTGCAGCTTTAAGGCGGTGTTTGCTATTTTCTGTGCGTGGTCGGCTATCCTTTCTAGCGGGCTTGCCGCCATTCTGAACTCGTGGTATTCCTCTATACTTGTTTCTGTGTTGCTAGGCATTCCTCCTTCACAGAGAATGGAGCGAAACTGCTTGGAGATCAGGAGATATAACCTGTCAACCTCATCATCTCTATGACTTACATCAAGTGCAAGGTCGTGATCAATGGTTTTAAAGGCTCTTACCGCGTCCTTTTGCATGGACACTGCAATAAGGAACATCCTCTGTACGCCTTTTTTGATAGGAAGTTCATTCGGGTTAAGGAGGTCCTGGATAACTACACAGTTTGAGTTTTCTTCAGTAATTTCATGACCTATGAGTTTGTAGCATACCCTCCGAATTGTTTGCTTCTGTTCGACGAGTATCCTTTCCGAAAAAAGCTCGATCATGTCATATCCGTGGAGATATGCAGCAATAATGTCTCGTTCAAGTGCTTTTGCTCCACAACCTGTAACATCAATTCTTTTCGTTTTGATTGAACGTCCTTCAATAACGGGGTTTATCAGTAGTTTTCCATCAGGCTGGGCCTGAATGGAAACCCTCGTGCCTGTTTTGATTCCCACTTTTTCAGCCCATTGTTTAGGAAGGGAAATAATGTAAGTAGATCCACCTGTCTGCTGTACTTTCCTGGTCTCGATAATGATTCCCCGTTTTTGATTAAATCTGCTAGATCTTAAATTAGAACTGTTTATTCCTGATTCAGATAGCGTTCTCTGATAGTACTTAGAAGTATTTTTTTATATACGTGATTCAATTTTACTATTTATATTTGTGGATGTACGCTTTTTTTATGAATATGTTGCAGAGCTCTGCGTTTCAGGAGACCTGGATTCTGTGAAAGAACGCAGTAAAAAATATTAAAGAACAGCGCATTCTGAGCATGATGATACTCGAAGGTCACGCCTGCGCGTCGGGAGCAGGAACCATTATCGCGGCATTTGCAACCTGGAAAGGTGCGGCATTTGGAACTGGCTTAAAAACATATTCAGAAGTGGAACTCTCGGATCGCGAGAGAAAAGTCCAAGGATCAATTGAGGGAATGCCTGAAGCAGACACTTTTCTTATTGAAAGGTGTGTTGAACTTGTGCTCGAATACTTCGAGATTAAACTTGGGGGCAAGGTAAAAACAAGCAGCAATATTCCTCTTGCAGGTGGGCTTAAGAGCAGCAGTGCAGCTGCCAATGCAACTGTACTGGCAACCTTAAACGCTATTGGAGAATCAATGCCTCCTCTTGATGCTGTGAAACTTGGGGTAAAAGCTGCAAGAGAAGCAAAAGTAACCATAACAGGGTCTTTTGATGACGCTTGTGCTTCTTTTTTCGGCGGAGTTGTGATCACTGATAACCGGGAATTGAAACTGATTAAAAGAGAAGAATACAATTCAAAAGTCCTTATTTTTGCGCCGAACAGAAAAGTGTTCAGTTCACAAACAAATGTTAAACGTTCAGAACTCATTGCTCCGTATATAGATATGGCATATGAACTTGCACTCGCAGGAGAGTATGAAAAAGCAATGACTTTAAACGGTTTCCTCTACTGCAGCGCTCTTGGCTTTGATACCGAGTGCATTCTTCGAGCCCTGGAATGTGGAGTAAAAGGGGTAAGTCTGTCCGGGTCAGGCCCGGCGTATGTTGCGCTTGTCAAAGAAAAACAGATCGAAGAGCTCCGGTCGGCCTGGGAAAGCTGTGGGATCGAAGGCAGGGTTATAGAAACCTCTATAAATAACAGAGACGCAATGTCTTTGTGAACTGCCACTAAGCTAAAAACTTAGCGGCTTCTTAATTCATAGATGGCCATCGGCATCTCCAAAGGCTTTAATTCCGGCTGGACCGTTCGCACTGAGTCTTGCTCTTTCGCTCGTTTCGGCTTTACGTAGTTACAAGCTAGAGTCGAAGGTTTTTCTACTACCTGCTGGGCCTGATGATAGACTCATGGAAAAAGGTTGCCTAGTTTTCGCATACCTTAATCTAATTAAATTATCCGATGGTCTATATGAAGTTAAAGAATACTGAAAAGAATAGGGAGAAGTTGACGCTTATATCCCCTGGGGTAAAGACACAGGGGTTTTACGCTTCTTCATATAAAACGAGGGGTTCATTTGAGCGAACTTGAAGATGTCCGCAGAGAAATCGAAGAAATTGATAGGGAAATTCTTGCCCTCATTGATAGAAGAGTAAATCTGGCTGAAAGAGTACTTGAATCAAAAAGAATAAATGGAACTTCGATAAATGACCAGAAGCAAAACGAGGTTGTAATTAACAGAGCTTTAAATGCCGCAACCGAGCTCAACCTTGATCTTGGGTCTATAAAGACTATTTTTGAGACTCTTATCAGGATGAGTATCGAACGTCAAAACGAGTTAAGCGGCAAAGGAAGCCTGCCCTGACTTCTCAGGAGAAACTAAAAATGGTTGATATCTCAGTAATTATGGGTTCCGAATCCGATAGGCCTATCGCCAACCGTGCGGTATCCGTGCTTGAAAAGAGCAAATACACTTACGAAGTAATGGTTATCTCTGCTCACAGGAACCCTGAAGAACTTGAAAGCTATATCTCAAGTACCGACGCAAAAGTCTTTATTACAATTGCAGGTTTATCTGCAGCCCTTCCCGGGGTTGTAGCTTCCAGAACAAAAAGACCTGTAGTTGGAGTCCCAGTAAGCGCAAAGCTTGGTGGACTCGATGCCCTGCTCTCGATTGCCCAGATGCCCCCGGGAGTGCCTGTCGGAAGCGTAGGGATCGATAATGGAGCAAACGGTGCACATCTTGCTCTGAGAATTCTGGATTTGATTGACACTGTGAAGCCTTAAAGAGCCTGTTAAAAATTTCAATTCCTGGCTTGATACAGTAATAATCGATTTACTAAAAATCAACTAATAAATTGAATCGGAAGTAAACTCAGTCGGCTATTTACAAAATTCAGTCGACTCACTCCGAAGACTCTTTTTTAAAAAATCTCTTATTTTCCCTATGTTTAACCCCTGTTAAGTTCATTCAAAATGGATGTTAAATCAATTCCCTGTCATTGCTTGAAAGTCTTACTTATCCAAAATACCTCAAAAGATTTTCATGCAGTAATTTGTTGCGAACATGGGGGCACTAATGCTGTTGCCGTGATCTGCTCCAACGTATCTATTAATTCATCAATTTGAGTTGAGGTGAAAAGCCCATCTGGACCCTGTGGCGTAAGGTCGGTAAATGGCGACTCGTAAAGTAATGCAGCATCCATTGCTCCGTGTTCTGTGAGATGATCAATAATCAAGTTTATGAATTCTATCTGGTTTGCAGTCAGGGTCTTACCTTTCAGAAATGTGGTCAACGACTGTTTTGCAGCTTCTCTATCAAGCCCAATGAGTGAGCGCACGAAGAGGCCGAGTCCATGCGACATCTCTTTGGCACGGGCAATTTCTTCCGGGCCTCCCAGCCCGCTTTCTGAAAGTATCCGCTCCAGCTCATCAAGATCAGTTACAGTCAATGGAATATTCATCCGAAGCTTATGGATAACCGTGTTGTCCTGATGTTCCAGAAGGAAAGCACGGGTTTTGGCGCGAAACTTTTCAAAATCTCCGGCTTCAGCAAAGCCCGGTAATTCCACGTCGGTTTCGCTGCCTATTTCGTCTTCGAAGTCAGTGTAAAGCGGTTTTCTGTGGTGTTTTTCTATCAGTTTTACCAGGTTACGTAGATGCCTTCTAAGTGTTTCCAGCATGGGAGTCGTTACATTCTCCCACCATTCATCGGTCTGCACATCCAGAATTAGAGCCATCTGGTCACGTACCATTGGGATGGCTGATTTTTCTTCAAGGAGACCGGCAATTTCTCTGACCTGATTGCTCAGGCGCTCAAAAGCAGGCTCGGCACGCAGTAAAGCCAGTTGCAGGTTCAGGACCAAGAGATCAAAACGTTTTGCTTCCTCGGCTTCCGGTTGTAATTCCGAGGGAAGGCCCGCGACCTCATGGGAAATCTCGGAGAGGTCTTCGCTGGAAAGTTTTATCCAGGCTTCGGGTTTTGAGTATTTCTCGACCAACCGTCTCCTTGGACGCACTACGAAGTTATCCAGGTTCATTGAGGCAATTTCATTTTGTAGCGTTTCGGCAACCGAGAAGCGGACTTCGGCTTCAGTTTTTGGTTCACCGTATATTTCCGAGGCCTCGGCACCGGTTGCACAATCGCTGTCAGATTCAAGTTTTCGGTCAAGCTCTGAGAGTAATTCAAGACGTGATTTGAACAGGCGCGTACCAAGCGAATCTCCAAGTGAACCGTCAGTGGTTTCAGGGTTCTGGCTGAAAAACTCCAGGTTCTGGCAATAATCAAAAAGATAAAAGAACTGTTTATCTTTTCCGGGTTCGAAAAGGTCAGGACACAGACGAGTACCACGTCCTACCATCTGCCAGAACTTTGTCCTGGAACGCACCAGTTTGAAGAACACCAGATTCACGACCTCCGGTACATCGATCCCCGTGTCAAGCATGTCCACTGAGATGGCAATATGCGGGGCTTTTTCTTTTACCGAGAAATTGTCTATCAGGCTCTGGGCGTATTCGGTCTTAAAAGTTATAACACGGGCAAACTCGCCTTTAAAATTCGGATAATTGGCATTGAAACGCTCGGCAATATACTCAGCATGAGCCTGATTTTTTGCAAAGAGGATAGTTTTGCCCAGGCGGTCACCACCAGCGACTTTCAGGCCCCGTTCCATCAGGTGAGCCAGCACTTTATCTACGGTGTCTTTGTTAAACAGCCACTTGTTGACGGCTTCGGCTTCCACCCTTTCAGGGATTTCTTCGTCTTCGTCTCCCCAATCCAGAGATTCCCACTGTTCTTTATCCTCGTCTGAGAGGTCGTCGTAATTGATCCCCTGGCGCTGGAACTTCAGTGGCACTGAAACCGCTTTTGGAGGAACCAGGAAACCGTCTTTTACAGCTTCTTCGAGCTGGTAGGCATCGGTTGGAACACCGGGTTCAAGGTCAAAGAGGCTGTAGGTATTTCGTTCAATTTCATTTTTGGGCGTTGCTGTAAGGCCCACAAGAAAAGAGTCAAAGTAGTTGAAAATCGCTTTGTACTTCTTGAAAACCGAACGGTGCGCTTCATCAATAATTACAAGGTCGAAATGCCCGGATCCAAAGCGGCGCTGTCCGTTGTTCATTTCTTCTATCTGCTTCATCATTGTCGGATAAGTTGAAACGAATACTCTCCCGTCGGTGTCCTTTTCCGTTACAAGGTTCACAGGTGCGGAGTCTGGAAGGTGCCTTTTGAAGGCATTTACTGCCTGGTTGACCAGAGCTACCCTGTCAGCCAGGAAAAGCACGCGTTTGACCCAGTTGCAGCGCATGAGAAGGTCGCAGAGTGCAATGACTGTACGGGTCTTACCAGCGCCTGTTGCCATTACTACCAGAGCTTTTCTGTCGTTGTCATGTTCAAAGGATTCTCCTATGCGCCGGATGGCACGAGTCTGATAGTAGCGGTCTGCAATTTTTGAGTTAATTTTAGCTTCGGAAAGAGACCTGCGGCTGCTGCGCCGCTGGATAAGGAGTTCAAGTTCGGATTTTTTGTAGAAACCCTGTACCTGTCTTGGAGGATACCTGGAATCGTCCCAGATCCAGTTTTCGTATCCGTTTGAATAGAAGATCACCGGCCTCTGCCCGAATTGTTTTTCCAGGCAGTCGGCATAGAGTTTTGCCTGCTGCTGGCCGACCTGCGGGTCTCTGGTAGTGCGCTTTGCTTCAACGAGGGCAAGGGGCTTTCCGTCGTCTCCCCAGAGCACATAGTCTACAAAACCGACCCCGCTTTCGTTTGGCATGCCTGAGACTTCAAATTCCCTGTCCTGGTCTTTGTCAAGGGCCCAGCCGGCTTCTTTAAGCAGGAGGTCAATGAAGTAGTCGCGAGTCTCAGCTTCGGAATAATCGTGTGTGTCCGGCTGTAGGGCTGAAGCTTCTTTTGCTTTTGCAACTTCGGCACGCAGGCGTTTTAGTTCTTCGTCCATTGCGGATTTGTCGGCCAGGAGCTCAGAGAGTTTTTCGTCTTTTTCCCGGAGGCTGGTTTCCAGGTTTTGAAGCTGTTCTATTGTCTGCTTCGGGACTGTTGTTTTTGGAAGGTCATCAGGGTTGAAGCTCAGCCCGGGCTCAGGCTTTTCTTTTCGCGCATAGGTGCGTGCCAGCCAGTAGGTAATGTGGAAAAGTTCACTCACGGCTGTCACTGAATCATATGCCTGAATGGAACTGTTGCTGTGCACAGCCTCGTTTCCAAGCCGGATAATGATACGTGCTTTGTTGAAGATTGCCTCTCCCGCAACTTTTTTGAATGTAGGCTCATGAATGAGAGCACTCAAATTTTCCTGATACGGCAGGAGCAGTGAATAATCGTACTTATATATCCACTGCACAGCCAGTTCCAGAGCCCTGCGAGCGTAAAAACAGGCAGTGCGAGGGTCAGGATAAACTGCATTTGAGGCTTTTTCGGCTGCCTCATACAAAGAAGGCCATTCGGCTTCGAGAAAGGCAAAATTGGTCATTAATATCCTCCGTTACTCATCTGGTGTTCGAAAGATTGCCGCACCAGACCTATTACATAGGGCAGTTCATTCAGTGATCCGAGGCCGACTTTTACGTCGCCATTCCCCCAACAACCGACATCGGAAACATCCTTGCAGAGCCCTCTTGGGTCGTTTATGTCAGAAAAAGGCAGATTGAGAGACAGGATCAGCCGTTTAGCTTGTGGGACTACATCCACAAAGTTAGTCTCAGCTTTATAGGCGACATAGAGCTTGAGAAACTCCTCGGTTACACAGGGATCAAGAGCCAATACTTCCTTGCGGAAGGCTTCGAAAAGCTCATGCACTGTTCCCGTTAACAGGTATGGATGGTCTTCAATTGTGTAACCAGATGCTGTAGCCTTTGGCCTGTACGCTTCAAAGGTATCGTTAGTCAGTTTTGGCATTGCCCATACATTGAGAGCTATTTCTGCCAGCCTGCTTGCCCTTTCTTTAATAGTCTCTTCATTCCACTGGTCGAGCTGACCAAGCCCTTTATTGAGCTTGAGAGGGCTTTCTTTAAAACCGCCAGGCATGTCACGTTTCTCTGTGAAGGACCTGTCACTATATTCTGAGTTGTAACCAGTGAGTGTGAGGTTGCCAAGGGTATGCAGCCACGTTTCGTGAATTCGTTTCCATTCTGTGCCAAGTTCTGTTTTCCAGGCTGTGGAGAGATTCTCATTCTGTGGCATTATATGTTCGATAGTATACTCATCTACCTGCACACGTTCTTTACGTCCATAGTTTTCCAAACGTCTGATCCAATAGCTGCGGCTTCGGAAGTTGTAGAGGTCTCGGATTTTCAATTCACGCCTGAACTCCTCATCGTTTGGAAAGCGGCGATATGATGGCAACTGAAAAAAGTGTACCTGAATGCTTTTGAGATAATGGTCCTTTTTTAGATATCTGGAAAAGGTTGCAAAGGTCTTGTTCATTGAGTTTGTGGGAATAGAGCAGATAGCACGCCGGAACACATAGGATTCGATCAGCCGAACTGCTGCAACAAAGTCTTCCCTTGACAGCATTCCGGTTGCATAGTCGTGATAGAGTTCGAGCAAGAATGGATAAGCTACATCTACTCTAAGCTCGCGTAAGTCGTGGAAGGCAAGTTTCAAATCAGGATCTGTCTCTTTTCCGAGAGCCATAGCGCAGAAGTAGCGGGAAAAGGTCCGGATGTCGGCTACAAGCGCTTCTACTCCTGCCTGTGCCGTTTTTGTGGAATTAGCATGAACCTTAAACGCTTCATAGACTTCCCCTATTCTGGGAATCTCTCCTGTTTTAACAGTCAAATAGTGGCGCATGAAACCGTCGAACTGCTCACTGTAGGCTTCCTGTCCGAAATCCACTTCCATTGGCCGCCAGTACTGTTCATAAAGCCTTGTCTGTAATTGCGGTTCCAGTCCCATAAGGATGTAGTTGCGGATCAGGTCAGCCTGGCTGAGTTCCTTGCCCGTTGAGTTCATGCTTTCAAAAATGAGCTGCGGGTTGTCCTGATCGCGATTGAGCGCGATATCAACCACTATAAGTTTGGCCAGCCCTTTACACAGAGGAGTTAGATCATCTTTACATCCGGCAATCCATGATTCGAAAAGTTTGAAATTTTCCGTTACTCGCAGAGAAAACTCCTTTGGCTGCTCTCTGTTGGAGACAATAGAGGTAAGCGAGTCTTTATCCGTCTGAGAAAGGATAAGTTTGTAATATTTTTCCCCTTCTTCCTCAGGGTTGAGCAGATAATAATTTCGAAGTTTGCGAGGAGAAAATCCTTCAAGAGGCTCGCGATTATTCTCATCCAGTTTTTCAAGCGCTCTGGCAAGAGCAGCTATCAGCAATGTTACTGTTGTCAGGCGCTGCTGTCCGTCGATTACGAGCAGAGGAGACTGGCTTGACACCTGATAAATCCCTTTTTCTATGTAGACAATAGAACCAACAAAGTGAGCTGAGATATCATCATTATTGCCTGTGCGGAGAATATCGTCCCATAGCTGACGACACTCTTTTTCAGTCCACGAGTAAGTGCGCTGGTATATGGGAATCACAAATTGAGGGGATTTTCTGAGAAAATCAAGCAATTTGGCTTCAGTGGCTTTCATGTTCTAATTCCCCCCTGAAAGCCCGGTACTGGAGAGAGGAAAAAAGATCATCCAGTTCTGCCAGCGAGGCTTTGTGAACTGTTTTTAATTTTTCGATTGAAGCAGTTCGGAAGGCGAACTCTTGTTGTATTTTGAGGGGTGGAAGAGGAATTTCAATCTTACCCAAACCATCTTGATTTATTGTATGCTGGCCAGCTGATGTTTTCCTATGTAAGGCAATTTCTCTTTTACCACGAGGTCCATTTAACATGTATACAAGGAATTTTCCGTCTACTTTTGATTGATCTGTTTTCACACGCATAATGTGATCATTAAAATATACAGGTTCACTAAACCCTTCGAATAACGCACATCGTCCAACATAGTCAGGGTTCCCGTTTACACGAATGAAAAGAAGATCATTGACTGATATTTTATATCGACTTGATTCTTGGTAGCTAAGAGATATTCGGTTTACATCACTAAAATCAATCCAACCTTCACGAATATCGCGAAGGCGAAGAACTATATCTGTACCTTCATCTGATCCTTTTCGCCTTCGAGTTAAGCCATTAGTGACATCCGTAAGCAAAGCTCCAATTGAGCAAATTTCCCATTCCTTTGGATTAGTTATAGGGTCACCGAACATATCTATAAAAATAGATTGAACAAGTTCATCAAGCTGGGCAAGGATAGCTCTGCGTTTAGCTCGAAGAGCCTCCGCACGGTCCAGAATATCTGCAATTCTCTTTTGTTCCTCTAACGAAGGAAGGAGAATCTTCACTTTTTTAAGGTCTGAAAGAATTATTCTCCGAATTGCGGAACCAGTTTTTCGCTTTAGTGCATCTTCAAGCACTGTAGGTGAGCGTAAAACATGTCCAAAATACATAGAGTCAACTGTATTCTTTTTTGGCCTTAAAATCGCCAATGAAGATAGAACTGCAAATGGCCTATTCGTTGTAACAACGTGAACCTTTCCTACAGTACCATCCTTCGAGAAAAGAACGTCACCTTTTTGTGGTGCAGAATTGCCTTCTTTTGCTGCAATGTAATCTTCTGTGGTGATGAACGAGCAATTGACAAAATCCATCTCTGAGTCTGTAACATCTTTTACTGTCAAGAACGGAATTCCATTACCTGTATTTTTTGGAGTATAATGGGTGCCGTCTGTGACAATCTCACAGGCTTCCTCTACTGTTATAAGAGGACTCATCCTAACATCCCTTCCAGTTCGTTCATCCCCTGCTGAATCTCCACTTCCAGCTTTGCGAGGCTTTCAAGTATCTCTTTCGGGGCTCTGTATTCCACTTCTTCATACACAACTTCCTTGTAGCGGTTGAGGGAAAGGTCGTAACCCTGGGCTGCGATGTCGGCTTTTGGCACGCAGAAGCTCTGCTCGGTCCTGGCGCGTTTAAGTTCACTGTTATTGCGCTCCTGCCAGCGAGCAAGGACGTCAGGAAGGTTATTTTTGGCGTGTTCGTCTTCGTTAAGCCCGGTTGAAGGGACAGGGCCCAGTTTATCCTCGCTCAAAAGCGGGCTCCGTTTATCGTCAAGGCTCCAGCCGTCGGCCTGCATATCGTAGAACCAGACATGGTCCGTGCCTCCCGAATTTGTTTTCGTGAAAAGGAGGATAGCAGTTGAAACGCCGGCATATGGCTTGAAAACGCCGCCCGGAAGTGAGACAACCGCGTCAAGCTTCTGCTCCTCAACAAGCATGCGGCGAAGCTCCTTATGGGCTTTGCTTGAGCCGAAAAGCACGCCGTCAGGAACGATAACAGCCGCCCGTCCGCCTGGCTTTAAAAGGCGCATGAAAAGGGCAACGAAAAGCAGTTCGGTCTTTTTGGTCTTGACGACCTTCAAGAGTTCCTTAGAAGTGCTCTCATAGTCCAGCGAGCCGGCAAAAGGAGGATTTGCAAGGACAAGAGTATAAGCTTCTTCGTCGCTGGAATAGTCCTGGGCAAGAGAGTCGCGGTAGCGGATGTCCGGGTTTTCCACGCCGTGCAGGAGCATATTCATGCTGCCTATGCGGAGCATGATATGGTCGAAATCAAAGCCGTGGAACATATTCTGGTGGAAGTGCTGTTTCAGCTTTTCGTCGTGCAGGATATTCGGGTAGTGTTCCCTCAGGTATTCGCCTGCACACATCAAAAATCCGGCTGTCCCGCATGCAGGGTCGCATATGATGTCTGTCGGCTGCGGGGAAGTTAGCTCTACCATCAGGCGGATAATGTGGCGAGGGGTCCTGAACTGGCCGTTTTGCCCTGCGGTTGCGATCTTGCTGAGCATGTATTCGTAGAGGTCGCCTTTGGTATCACGGTCTTCCATTGGCACATCGTCAAGAAGGTCCACCACTCTTGAAAGCAGGGCAGGCGTGGGTATGGTGAAGCGGGCGCCTTCCATGTGTTTGGCATAGGTTGAGTCGTCTCCGCCCAGGGTCCGCAGGAAGGGGAAAACATGTTCGCTGACTATTGTAAACATCTCTGCCGGAGTAAAGTTCTTGAAATGGGACCAGCGCAGGTCTTCGTAAGATCGGCCTTTCTCGTCCCCGCCTTCAGGAAAAATATGGCGTTCCATAGGGCGTTTAAGGCGGACTGATTTGTTTTCTTCAAGCGTCTGGAGGTCGTCCAGCCTCCGTAAAAATAGCAGGTAGGTAATTTGTTCGATAACCTCGAGAGGGTTGGCTATGCCGCCGGACCAGAAAGTGTCCCATATGCGGTCGATTTTGTTTTTCAGTTCACCTGTGATCATTGTTATTCCTCTAAATCATGGAGGTTGGAATGCATGGAAAGAGCAAGCACATGGAAATGATTCTCATATTTTTTAGGGATACGCTGTCTATCCTGTGCCTCTCAGTTAGTGGTTTTGTGATTTTTTTGTCGTGTACTCAGTTATTCCCGTTTATTTTTAACTTTTGCTCTTTTTTACGAATTTTCACATTAAGGGGGGTAAGTTCCACTATCTTAAATCATGATTTTTCTTTTGAATGATATTATACAGTTCATATTATAACAGTTAGTAAAAATAAATGTTTTTGAATTGACTTTTTAACCTTAATAAAAATTTTCTGTTTACGTGCTGGTTTTTCAATAAGATATTCTAAAAAGAGGAGAGACGACTGATGGATGAAACAAGTTATGACAAGTCTATTTCTATTGTTCAATTGGGAGTTTAGTAAAAATCTCAGTAGCGACCTTACCGGTGTTACTGTTCCAGAAACGGCCTTACCGGTGTTACTGTTCCAGAAAACGGCTCAAACTCCCGTACCTGCAAAAAGTAGCTCAAAAGATGACAATGTCACAGAACAGGCTGATAACCAGGGGCAAACTTTGATAAGAAGCGAAGTTAAGGAATCAGCAGTACTTGAACTGAAAAAAATAAAAAGAAAGGTAACTACTCAGCGTAGGAAAAACAATCTCAATAGGCATCTTCTTAAATCTAAAATGGGCAAAATCCTATTAATTAATTAATTAATTAATTAATTAATTTTTCACAACTGTTGCTACTGCTCGTGCTTTTTGGTTTTGTACAGTTGATAATTCTACGGTTATGAAACCTTAATATCAATATCAGTAAGCCTATTTTTCGTACGCTGAATAAATACAAAGAAAAAAAAGAAAGTTAACCGTTCGGAGATGGAATTACTTAACCGAGTGCCTTTCTTATTTTTCCCATTTTTGTGAGTGTCGAGCATACAAGCTGGGAAACTTCCTCGTCCATACAATTTCCTTTACTTCCTGCCTGCAGGAGGTCAGGCTGCATCATTTCTACCAAGATGCGGTATGAAGGTTCTGGGCTGGTTTCAAGATCAAAGGTCTCATGCAGGATATCGAAATCTTTGCGGACTTCCTTCAGACATTCACTTGATAGGAAGCGGGAAGCTACATTGAGATCCAGATATCCTGATGCAAACTTCAGGTCACCTGCAAGGGAGGGGAAGTATTTTGTAAGCAAGTTTTCACAGGCAGCTTCTCCGAGTTTTTCCCGGGCTTCTTCAAGAGCACGACCTGTCCCTATGAATTCCGGAGGCAGGCCTATGGAATAAAGAGCGCCTGTAAACTTGATTGCCCTTGGAAGCTGAAGGTCTTCAGAAGGCATACTGGCTTCAAGCTCTTTTCCTATATCGGTACGGCAGAGGTTAACCAGGCCTGAGATATCAGGAGCACTTCTTGAATAGCCACCTGTACCTTTGTGCATAAGACGATCCCGCTGCTGTGGAAGAAGGTCAGCTATCTGGTTTATCGTAGGAGCCAGTTGCCTGATAATCCTGCTGTAGCTTGCCCCAAATATCCCAATAAGGTTTATTATTTCTTCTTTTTCTTCGACGGAAAAGAGTTCAGGCGTTTCAGGCAGCCTGGCCTTTGCAAGTTTTACCAGAGATTCAGCGTCCCCTTTTTTATGGCTGTACCTGAGCGCGGACTGGAGAGTAATGGTCCCTACTCCCTGGTATTCCCTGAAAAAATTCTCTGCATTCTTCAGGTCAAGATGTCCTCTAAAAGGCAGTGTTCCTGCTCCGAATATAATGCCAGTTTGAGTGCCAAGTTCGGAATTTAGTTCGCAGATCCCGTTTATTGCGTATTTGCATGAAAGCGTGCTTGCAATGTGCCCAAAAGAGAGAGCAGAGTCGGATTTACCCAGAAACACCCTGAATTTCTCAGGAACTGTCCCGAAGTGTCCTTTCCAGGCAAGAATCGTATTTTCTGCAAGTTCTTTTGCATGCAGCAGCGCAGGAGCATCTTCTATGAGAGGAATTATACGAGGGACTTCCATTGAGAAACCGAATTCCTTTTTTGCAAGCTCACTTACGTCTACCATATGCTGTTGAGCTCCAATAATTTCCCTGACGCTGTCTGTCATGGGGTGCACAAACTCATTGATTGCCTGAACATCCGAGTATTCAAGAGCATTGTGATTAGCCTCAGCAATTGACATCATAACCATGAGCTGCCTGAACCGGTTTTCCTGAACCGCACTCGGAGCTCGAGGAGTGATAAAAATATCTTTTCCTGGGATCAGGTCTGTTTCTTCTATGAATTTTGATACAATCTGGACATTCTGATGGTAGGGAGTTGCCTTCCCTTCATAATCCGGCATGTACTCATCACAGCCGAATATCTGTGCAGCCTCTATAGCTTCTTCCGGCTCTTCCTGCGTTGCAATATATTTTGACGCCGAGTCCGGATGCTGGGTACACATTACTTTTGGAAAAACGGTTTTTCTACTCATAAAATAAATCCTCATTGTGTACAGCTCAGACCTTAGTTGCTGCTGAACTGATTATTAACTTACCATAAAATCCGCTACTGATTCCCTTACTGAATTCGTTAGTGGATTTATTACTAAACTTGTAATTCTTTTAGTGAATAGCAGGTAAATTCCTTTATTGTTAACCCTTTGTTTTATGCAAATCAGTATCGAATCATATTGTTTACTATATGATAAATGTTTCCGTTTACAATAAGTTGACATATATGGCCTGAGATAACAAAACTACTGCAACTATAACGAAACTACTGAGAATTGTGCTCTGAAGCCTCAAGTAGAAAAGATTATTCTGTATATAAATATGCAAAATTATCCAGACAGTTGTAACTACAAACTTTTAAAAAGAGTTTGATCAAAAAAGGAAAACTGTCTGTCTCTCAGCCTTTAAAAACTGCTTGCCTGCAAGCCTTTTGAAAAGAAGCTTGAGTAAAAACTCCAAGAAGCGGCATGATCAGCCAGCAACGGTTGTGGCACAAGCCTTTTCAAAAAAGGCTTGACCGAAAATTTCAGCAACAACATAGTTGGCGTGATCAATTGCATAGAAAGTTAGAGAATTATAATTATTTAATAATTCTGAACCTTTTACTTAGTCTAATTTCATGGTAGCCGCAGTTTCTGCATTTAAAGTACCTTATTTTCTTTTTGAGAATGTAATTTAATACATCCGTGTTTCTATATTCTTCTATTGCATGCTCTTCCCCGCATTCCTCGCAGGTGTCTTCTTTTAAATTGCCCTGCCTTTTTTCGTGATAGTGATCTATGGGTTGAGGTTCAACTTTTATATCTTCATATCCGCAGTTTATGCAGTGCCAGTATTGTGTCAGGGTTTTTGTATAAGCATCGATTTTGCTTTCTTCTGTTACGAGTGGAGCCTGAAATTCCTCAAAAACTAAATACTTCCCGCATTTCTCGCAGTATGAGTCTGTACAATAATTTGCTATGGCTCTGTAATAACCAAACATATAAAGGAAAACAATTTCTGACACAATCGTTAGGAATCTTCCGGCTGATAAAAGAAAGCTTTCGGATTTTGCAAAGAAATGAGCAGGGAAAAACATCAAAATCAGGAATAACAAAATTGAAAGAATGAAGAGTTTTGAGAATAACCTGGCTCTTTTTTGAATTTCCTCTACTCCAAGCTTATTTACCAGATTAAAAGCTTCTTCCATGCTTTCAGGGCTATATCTTGGATTTAAGTTCTGGGTCATTTCCACGACGTCATTTTCAGGGTCTATCTTATAGTGAATGCCTTCATAAAAAGCCTGATATGAGCCCGATGGAAACCTTATGCGTTTGTCTTTTGCCAATAGATCAGCGGCCCGTTTCTGGTTAGGTTAGCTGTTATTCGTGAGTAATTTTATATCACAAGGCATAATAAATGTTTTTCCAGCAGAGCTACGGCTCTGCAGCCCGAGTTCCGTAAGCCTATTCAGAAAACTGCTTTTCTGCAAGTCTTTTTAATAAAAACTTGAGCGAAAATCCCGGGCAATGTTTGGTTTTGAGAGTCTTATCCTTCAACCTCCATCCGGCTTGATCACAAGCCTTTTTTGAAAAGGTTTGACCGCAACCCTTTTCAAAAAAGGTTTGACCGCAACCCTTTTCAAAAAGGCTTGACCGAAAACTTCAGCAACAACATGGTAGGCGTGACCAAACGGCGCAATGGTTGCGGTTCAACACTTCACTCAGAGGGCTGAGTTATGGTTAAGATACTGAGCTATGTTCAAGGGGGGCTGACTTGTTATAAAGTAGTATTACTTTTGCTCAGCCGGCTCGGTTTTAAAGATCTTGTAATTATATTGTCAGCTATGAACATTTTTGAAATCCACTCAAAACAGACTTTATATCTCGAATTTATCTCAGGCTCACAGGAAACTGGAGTTCTCTAGGATTTACTTTTCACTTACAAATATCACAGTATCCTTTCCGTTCCCTTCTGCTCTACTAAATAATACTTAGAAAAACTATTTTGTACGTAATATAGAAACACTAGCAGTAAAAACTTACAGTCGCTGTGAAGGTACTTCCTGGAGAAACGAATAGACTTTAATTATATATATCATGAGGTAGACTAGGATGTGGGCATCTGGGAAGGTCATAAGAGACCTTTTAACTCTTTTTAATAACCCCCAACACCCCCACTCCCCAATATCCAGATGCCCAATTTCCATATTATCAGTTTTTCTAATTATGTTTCAGGAGTATGAATCGAGTTCCGCTTCGACAGTACGTAATATATTTATCTCACTTCATTCACTCAAGCGGACTATTTTAAGTACAGATATCGAGTTTAGCTAAAAGCTTATTTTAGGCAAAATCATAGAACTAAATTTAGCTGTTTAGACTCTTTCCTGACGAAAAATGAAAAAGATTTACAAGATATGTAAAAGTTATTGAATAAACTATTTAATAAATTAAACGAAGCCAAGGTCCGGATTTGAACCAGGACTGAATCGCTCTGCTGGCGATTGCGTGACCGCTCCGCCACCTTGGCAATCTGTGAACCTTATACAGCATATACAATATATAAATTTATAGGTTGCCAGGTATTATCACGAATGCTGTGAGGTTTTTCCTAAAATAAGTTTAAAAGCAGTTTTAATATTTTTTTATAATAAATATAAAAATTTACTAGCTTTTATCTATAAAAATGCTTTATTGTATCCTCTTCAAATTATATGGGTAAAAGCAGTAATATTTTTTCTGTGGTTGAAAATTCATTAAATTTGAAGAGGATACCAAAAAGGAATGGAATTACATAGAATATATAAGAAATTTTTAGAAATTTATACGACTTGTCAAGCTCAATTGGACCAAAAAAAGGAAAATGTTCAGTATCAATTAATGGATGCTGTCAAACTAAGGATATAATATGATACTGGCCGTTTTAAAATTTTAACAGAAACTATATATGTCTGCCTTTATAATTTACTTCTATATATTGCTATAAAAGTATATAACGTGTTGATTTTATGCATTATTGTGGGATTGATGACTATTCCTACGGTTTCTACTGAAAAATGGGACTCCAAAAATGCTAAAACAAAATTTATTTTAGATTTTAATGGAAAAGATTGCATTTTTAGCTTCTAGATACAAAACTCTTTTGACATAGAGAACTGTTTTTCTCTATATTGTTGACTCAGTTCATAAGCCAGGGGCAGACTATAACCAACAATGTAAATGTGGGATCAAGGAATGAATTATCTTGAAGTGGACTTGAACTGGGGAGGTACTAGTGATTCCCTGACTCTTAGTGTTTATACCCTCTCAGGAAGCAAACTCGGAACTTACAGAACTCTGACGGAAGCGTAAATGGTAGGATATGCCTCAATATAGATGCCTCTCAGGGATATGTACAACAGGGAACCTGGAAGTTTAAAGTTTATGGGGAATTGGTTAGTGAAAAACAGAGATATACACTTAATGTTTACCAACATTAAGCTTGAAAAAAAGCTTATCTTCTGTTTGCTATTTTTTCTATTAGTAACAACAGCCAGAGCTACGGAATATACTGTAAGCCCTTTTCCGAGCGATCAGTCTGGAGCTTCAATTAACGGAGAAAAAGTAGTTGAACTTGAAGTTACTGAGATACCTTACTGGCAGTTTTTGCTCTGGTTAGCTGCGATGCAAATCTTATCAATAATAGACGTAATTCTGTACTTTACAAAGCTCATTTTCGTAATACTCGGATTTCGAGTTGCGGACCATCCAATTACTATTGGGACTCTAAAGAGAAAGCACATATATGCTTTCATCAAAGCCTGTCCAGGGACGTGTATCAGCGAGATTGCAAGCGATATGAGCCTGAGTAGGGGAAATCTTCGCTATCATCTCAATATTCTCAAAGCAGAAAATCTGATAGAATCCCGCAGTGATTGCGGAAAGATCCGGTATTTCCAGAATAATTCTACATACGGTGAGGAAGAAAAACTGGTTATTTCCGTTCTTCAAAATGAGATGACCCGAAAGATACTATATAATATATTAAAGGAAGAATGCAACACCAACGGAGATCTTGCCCGGACAACAGGAATTTCTAAAGGTGCAATTACCTGGTATATGAAGCAGTTGAATGAGTCAGGCCTTGTTAAAGAAGATCGGATAGGAAAGAGTACAATATACAGTATAAATCCTGTTTATCGGGATGAAATTGAAAAACATATTTGAAATTCTTTTAAAAACGGTCTTACTTCAGGATAAAACATTAAAAAACAGACTCAGATAAATAAATGAATTTTTAAAAAACTGGTTTTGCAAGTAAAAAATCCAAAATGCCTAATATAGTATATATTTCACTTTTGAGCATAACTTCTATACAGGACACAAAAAGATTTGTCATATCAAATATTATCCTTGAAATATGAAATCACAGGTTAAACATCTGATTTGATAGTTTAATGATTTGGCTAAAAACTTTGTATTTTATATAGAGTGTCTTAGTATTAAATTATGGAGTTCAAATCTCTCTGAAAAACTAATTTGAACTCCAAATGTCCAGCGGCTTAATTAAGTTAACTTTAAAAAGATTTAAGGTTTACTTAATCCTGTTTCTGGAGTTAAATCACGGGGTGAAAAAAAGAACAACAAGAGAACACTTAGAAATGGTGTACTCTTGTTGCGTTTCTGCTGGCAAGTATTAAGACTACTATGGCTTCTGGAAAGAGTCGTTATAGTACTGTGTCTACAATTACTGTCCCATAAAGGAATTATTACTGTTTTGGAGGGTACACAAAGAATTAGGATAATTAAATTTCCTGTGTATGTATACACAGATTTGTGATATTTTCTTCATATACAATTGTTTGATAATTTACATACAAAATATATAAAACAATTAAAATTTTCAAGTATGTGGCAATGTTTTATACGATTAGTAGAGTTTGAGAGCGATTCTGAACCTTGCTAGAAGTAGCAATCAAGAAAGTAAAGGATATGAGGAGTATGAATGGACAGAATTGGGTCAAATCTCCGGAACATTTGCAGTTGGACTGAACATGTTTCGCTATCAAAGTGAAGGGTTATTTCTTTTCAAATGCATATTCTTTGCTTTTGAAACATCTTTTTGCTTCTACATAGGTGCGACTATTGCGATATATTTTTTGAATAACTGAGATTATATATAAAACAAATAAAAGCAATGTTTCTAATGTGCGACTTTATTGTAACTCATAAAGGATGTAATTAGGAAGTCAGTGAAGTATTCAAAGGAGATATATTATGCTAAAATCTCTTCTTACTTTTTTTATTTTTTTATTAGCCTCGTTGTCTACTCGCGTAATAATAATGACTTATTATCCACAGTATACTTATTTTGCACATGTATTTTCTACCTTTTTGATTTCCATAGGCATGGCTTTTTCAATTTCCTCCATGATTATGAAATATATTTCATTTCTCCCAACTATTAGTCCGAAAATGAAAAAACAGATCAAGATTGGACTTATTACTCTGATTTTTGCATCAACACTTTTGGAAACTTATTACGGATCTATGCCTCAAACTCAATGATAAATATATGTAATCGATAAATTTTTATTAAAACTTAATTAAAAATCTTAAAAATGGAAAATATATAAATGTAAATGAATTTGCAATGTGTAGATTACAGAAGTTTGTAAATGCAACTTTGAGTAAAAACTCAAAAAGAAGTTGCTTTAAAAGTTTTTATAAGCTATATAAGAAATTTACAATTTTATTCTGACACTGAAGATGGAAAATATCCTCGCTACTTTCCTCTTTAAAAGATATTCTTGACAAAAGGTATCTTTATACTTTTCAGATGGTGTGCCAATTATTCTGAAAAATCATAAATATCAAGAAGTTACTGAGTAGAGAATTCCATATCGTAAGATCAATTATCTACATAGTACGTAAAAACTTGACTTCAAATTTACAGCAAATTCGAGACACTGTCTTTTTTAAATTTAGTAGCAAATTATTATGTAATAAAACACTGGTCGTTTTAAAATATTAACAGAAACTATATATATATCTGTGTTTATAATTTTGTTTGGGTGTTACTATGAAATCCTGTAATGTGTTGATTTTATGCGTTATTATAGGATTGATGACTATTCCTGCGGTTTCTGCCGAAAAAGTATACTCAGAAAACTCGAATAGTGAAGTTATTTTAAATTCTACTGGGGAAAATTACATTGTTAGCCCCTGGATAGAAAATTCTTTTGATATAGAGAATTCCCTTCTTTCGATATTGTCAACTCAGTCCATAAGCCAGGGACAGACTATAACTCACAATGTAAACATAGGTTCAGGAGTGAATTATCTTGAAGTGGACTTGAACTGGGGAGATACTAGTGATTCCCTAACTCTTAGTGTTTATACCCCCTCTGGAAGCAAACTCGGAACTTACCACGATAGCTCTGATGGAAGCGTAAATGGTAGAATACATTTCAGTATAGATCCTTCCCAGGGATACGTGCAACAGGGAACTTGGAAGTTCAAGGTCTATGGGGAATCAGTTAGTGGAACACAGAGCTACACATTTGGTGTCGCATTGCATTAATTATAGGAGACTCTGCCTCCTTTGCTTTTTATTTTTATTTTCAATATTGACAGCTGAAGCTACGGAATATACTGTAAGTCCTTTCCCGAGCGACAAATTCGGGGAGTCCGTAGCCGGAGAAGATGTACAGATAGTAGAAGATACTGTTATACCTTACTGGCAGTTTTTGCTCTGGCTAGCTGCGATGCAAATCTTATCAATAATAGACGTAATTCTGTACTTTACAAAACTCATTTTCGTGGTACTAGGATTCAAAATTATAGATACAGAAAATGTACTAGATAATTCTAATCGGTCCAGTATCTATACGTATATCAAGACTAAACCGGGAGCATGCATTGGTGAAATTGTAGAAAAAACAGGCTTAGGCAGAGGAAAAGTAAGGCATCATATAACTATTCTGGAAGTTCAGAACAAAATTGAAGTCCATAACGATGGCGGAAAGATTAGGTATTTCGAAAATAATTCCACTTATGATGAAGAAGAAATAAAAATTATTTCTGCTCTTCAAAACATAACAAATCAAAGAATAGTTTCAGAAATACAAAATGGGAAGTGTAATACAAACTCAGCTCTTGCACATGAAATTGGAGTTTCCAGAGCTACAATTAGCTGGTATATGAGAACTCTTAAAGAAGTAGAACTCATAAATGAAGAAAGAAAAGGAAAAAACATCATTTATAGAATAAACCCTTCTTATGAAAATTTAATTGAAAAATATGGATAAAATAACCTTGAATCCGGTTTTAAAAATACCGACTATCAAAAAGTTTCTGAAAAAGTCTGCTTCAATCTCTCGACATCCTTTTTTAATTAAGTAGATATTTTTTTCTCCGATCTACTTATTCTTAAACCCTGAATCTATATAGTCCAAGAATAAAAGATGACTTTGGCCTTCTTATGGTAAAAATATATAGATGGCAAAGTTTTAAAATCAGACGAGTGAAGTCCGATTCTGCCGTAGAAAAATACAATATCTCAAAGAACATATCAGTTCCTTTTTTAACAAAAAGCCTGATTACTAGCTGTATACTTTGAATAATTGACGTTGAACTATCCTATATATAACTTCCGACCAATTTCTCTAACTGTTTTTTTGTAGCTCATTTTAGATCTGTAATGATTCCCTGATCTCTGATAGTTAGAGAAATTGGCCGGAAAACTTATAACTAATTCTCAAAAACTGAATAAGTGGGAATGTTTGCAGGGTTCAGTGAAGTTTGAGAACGATCCTGAACCATGCATACCCGAAGGCAAGAGGTAAGTTACTTTATAATACTTAATGTTTTCTGAGTCTTGCCTTTCAACTAAAATAAAGAAGGTAAGTAGAAATGAAAACAAGAAAATTTGTTGATATGAGTAAATTAACGCTAAAGGCACTACTATCATTAGGAATTCTTGCGATAAGTTTAAGTTCTATTGCTTTTGCAGAAACAAACACATCTCCAATTAGTACCAATGAGCAGATACCTATAACCTTGAATATAGATCAGGCAGACGAAATTACTACTTTTTATCTGGAAGAACTCTCTGGAATAATACCTGAGCTATCTGATTGGAAAGACGCAAGTACTGAACCTGACATTACATTTTATGATCTAGAGGGGAACATCACAGCATATGCATTTGACGTAATGAAAAACAATCAATATGATGGCTATATAATTGCGTCTGCCACGAAAGACAAGTATCCAATTCTCGAATTTTCAAAAGGGAAACTTCCATCTAAAATTTCTACAATGACCAAGAAGTCGCAACTTAAAGTAGCAAAATATGCAAGTGAAAATAAATTGAGTATTGAGAAAAGCACACCAATCTATGAGGGTGCAACATTCTACTATACAGAATATAATCTTCAAGACAGTAAAAATATGGTTAAAAAGAAGGTTATTGTAGATCTCGTTACATCAAAGATAATAAGTGAGGATGCTGAAAATATTTCTGCCATCACAGGTAAAGTAGAAACAGTTGAGAGCGACGAAATAGAAGAAGCTTGGAATGATTTGGAAAACAGAATGGAAGGGAAAAGCGCTGGAGGAAAAACTGTAGTAATTACAGCGACTAGTAAAGCCATTTCTAATGTTCCTTATTATTCCGCCAATACTGCTGGCTGCGCTCCAGCTGCAGGTGCTATGGTTCTAGGATATTGGGATACACATGGATATCCAAATATCCCAAGCGGTAACACCCTCATCTCGGAATTAGCAACGGCAATGGGCACTTATCACGGTAGTACAAACCCATCTACTGTGGATGATGGAATAGAAACAGTTTGTAGTAACCATGGTTATACCAACTTTAATGCCATAACATATAGCGGTACTATGTACATGAGTAATGTTGTATCAGAAATCAATGCAAATAGACCGTTTGTCCTGGGTATGTATGGCGCCGGAACTAGAGTTGGAGGCTCAACTGATTATGGTGATCATGGCGTTACATGTATGGGTTATTATTATCAAGGGACTACTCAGTATTTAAAACTTCACGATGGTTGGGATACAAGTGCACCTCATTACATTACCTATGGCAATTGGGACAGCGCAATACCAGTATGGGTAAGACCTTAATCACCTTACCCTTTTTTATAAGAAGAGATAACTATGTCCCTCTCACAAATTAATATAAAGATAATACTTGTTTTTTCTTTAGTCTTTGCTATTTCAGCTCTATATGTATTTTATTCAGAAAATAGCGAAAAAAATTCAGGTGATTTTCTCGATAATAGCAATAACTCAATAATAACTAACGTGTACTCAGGAGATTCTATACAGCAAGCAATAAACAATACCAGTTCGGGAGGCACTGTTACTGTTGATTCAGGATTATACAAAGAGAATCTGGTTGTTGATAAATCTTTAATTATAATATCGCAGCCAGGAGAAACGACTGAAGCTATTATTCAAGCTGCAGACCCAGAAAAAGACGTATTCCACATAACTGCGGATAATGTGACGATTAGCGGCTTCAATATAACTGGGTCACATGGTAAAGCCGGCATCTATTATAGTGGGTCTGATGGTAACATAAATGAAAATAAATTAAGTTATAATAACTATGGAGTTTACCTTAACAATTCAAACAGGGATATCCTGGAAAATAATGAAGTAAATAACAACTCATTTGGAATCTATCTAAAAAATTCTAACAATAACCAATTAAAAAGCAACAATGTCTCAGGAGTTGGGATATTTGTTGGGTTAGAAAATAATGCAACAGGAATTTATCTTGAAGACTCAGACACCAATAAATTAATGAGGAACACCATATCAAAGTTATGGGATGGTGTGAACTTCACCGAATCGTCTAATAATGAGTTAAATAATAATTCGATTTTACATAACTACTTCAGCCTTAGTCTTGTTAACTCAAATAATAATAAAGTTTTGAATAACACTATTGTGAGACGTGGATATTCATATTCAGTTGTTCTTGCCGATTCTCAAAATAATACGGTAAAAGGCAACAATAAAGATTTGAATACTGAGCTCAAAATATGTTATAGTTTTAAAAGCACAAACAATACACTAGAAGGAGAACTTTATACCTCAAAAGGGGAATGACGGTGTTTTTAGAGTAAAATAACGCAAAAGTTTACCTATAAGTAAAAAAGTTATTCTCCTCATATATTTCCAATAGTGGCTTGCTGCTTTCAGTGAATCATGTTGCTATTAAAGTCTAGCGCGCGTGGATGATTATAGGCAACTGCTACGGGTGACAATTTTACAGTCAAAGCTCGGTTGCACACTTTAATCCACGCAGAGCTTGGCAGAGCTTATTTTTACAAGCTTTTCAAAGTCCCAGGCAAAAAAATCCCTCATCTGTTCCTTGTAAGCCTTGTTATAAAAGGCTGAAAGATTGTAAGATCCCAGAACGTCTGACTGGATATGTTCATAATGGAAGCTAGTGCATCGATTCCAAAGTATGTCCAAAATGAATTTTTTGAAAACCAGATCGAATCACTCTGCGACCGGCTGCGTTTTCCGTGTTACAGAATTCCATGTGACTT
>NZ_LZPK01000029.1:0-27754 GCF_001729375.1 Methanosarcina sp. A14
GGTGAAGTTTGCAACCGGTTTTGTTATCACATTTATATATTCTGTTTTTGTTACCGTGTTACGACCTATATCATTCTTCACTGTTAAGTTAACAGTATATATTCCTGCCTTTGAATACTTATGACTCGGATTCTGATGGAATGACTTTGATCCGTCTCCAAAGTTCCAGAACCAGGAAGTTGGGGAGCCTGTGCTTGTATCAGTAAATTTAACCTTTAATGGTGCTTTTCCTGATGTAGCACTGCTGGTGAAGTTTGCAACAGGTACAGTATCTGTTACGTTATCATCTGTTACATGTAGATGTATAGTGCAAGAATCACTACCATTTGTACCAATTGCATTAATTTTGCCAGTATAATTCCCGGAAGTTGCACTTTCAGGTATATTTATTGTAACTAGGATAGTTTCAGGTACTCCAGAAGAAACATTGACTGCTGCTGGATTTACTTTGATATTACTGGTATCAATAATATCACCGTTTTCTGATTGGAGTGAAGTCGGTGTTATTGCAACCGATGTTAAGGCTTGGGATGTACTGACAGTAATGTTCTTGGTAATCTTTTCCCCAGTCTTTCCCTCTATGGATAAGTTATCCGGCAAAAGCAAGATTGAATTTGTTCCCTGGATTATTTTAAAGGAACTGTCTTCGATCCTGTTGAACTGAGATCCATCAGATAAACTTCCTGTTGCTGTAGCATCAACCGTATAATCTCCCTTTAAAGAAGTATTATCGAAAAAGTTTGCATAAATTCCATCCTTTGCGCCACCGTCTCCATGGCTACCATCATCATACAGTGTAAGGTGGTTAATACTGGAATCTGGAAGAGTGATATTGGATTTAACATCAGCAGTTGTGATCTTAGTTTCTCCATTAGAAATACCTGAAGTTATCTTTACGCTTTCACCCTGGATATACTGATCTTTATCCGTAGAAAGGGACATGGATAATGTTGATTCAGCACGGACAGTAACAGAAACATCCTCTCCTCCTGTTGGCATATCGGTCGCCGTTAATTCCATAGTCCATTCTCCAAGTTCTGGATTTGAAACTTTGTAGATCTTATAAGTGGAGCTGGCTATGTACTCAATATCAGGATCTGACTCTGCCTCAGAAGGATCTACTATCGACCCATCAGGCTTGTGCAGTACGAGGTCTACATTACTTCCGGGCCAAAAAACACTTGCGATTGCTTTTTTCATTGTACTGTCTGTTTTGTAAGCTATAAATGTATGGTCACCCTTAACCATATTAAAAGTGAGATCTTTAATAGGTGTCAAGCCAGTAACTTCTCCAACAATGTCATTATATATATTCTGTAACTGGTTCTCTGTAGGAGAATAATAATACTTGCCCCCTGTTTTCGTAGCGATGTCGCCTAGCAATCCTTCATCAGCATTAGAACCAAGACCAACAGTGTAAACTTTTATTTTATTATCTGTAATATCGGGAATCACTTTGTTTGGATGCTCCCCACTGTTTTGCAGTCCATCCGAAAGCAAAACAATTGCCTGCGGAGTACTTGAATCCCCATAGGCTAGTAAATCGTTTAAACCATATCTCAGTCCACTTCCAATTGCAGTATTACCTGAGGCTGAAATTTTTCCTATCTTATCTTTAATGCTGCTCTTATTGTCATTAGTAAGAGTAGTAAGGTGATGATCATAACGTGCAGATGTACTGAACGATACGACTCCTGCCATGTCATCAGGCTCCATGTAGTCAACAAAAAGACTTGCTGCGTTTTTAGCATTAGAAATAGGTGTACCATACATACTACCCGAACGGTCTATAACGAGCATCACATGAGCGGCCGAATCCGTAAACACCGGATGACTCAGTGTGAGACCGTCATTATCAGGACGTCGTTGTAAATCCCAATCACCAGGCTTGGTGTATGTCCTTATGAATATACTTTTTTTGTCATGTTGTGTGTCACTTGGATTAGAATATGCCCAGATCTCAATTTTCTGAGCATCATCGTAAGTATAATAATATTCATAACTTTTGGCTTTATTTCCTTCAGGAAGTTTTTTGGCATGAATCAACCAAGTGGAAAGATCTTTATTAAGTTCTATCGTATCTCCGTTATAGTTTTTAACGCCGTCTCCTTTAGAGATTGTCCATTTTCTCATGCCGATATCTTCTACTGCTTTGCTTTCAACTTCACTTTCATCTTTTAATTCTTTTTTTATTACTTTCCAGTCTAATGGAGAATTTGCGGTTTCTTTGTTTGTATATTTTACATCATTCCAATTGGTTCCTGTTGCTTCTTTCCATTTCTCCTCAAATTCTCCCCCACCTTCAGACGAGAGCCTATAGGCAAACCACTGATTTTTTAACTTAGACCTGACATCTTCAATATTTTCAAAGGAACCTTTACTATACGTTTTATGTCGTATTATTGTATCATCGAGGGCTTTTTTGGAATTCAATTTATCAATTGTAGTCCATTTATCAGTTGCGGTTATTTGAAACGGTCCAAGCCCACTACTAAAGTGAAAATTATTTGGTAGATCTTTATGCCATTTATCAGCTGTATCGCTGCTATGTGCTGCATATCTACATTTTCCATCAGGATTGCCTTCTCCCCAGGCCAAGACAGCAAGCATTATCTTAAATTGGTCTTTGGATATTCCCCAGTTGTCAACATATGTTAATGAGTCAACCTCTTTATCGATATCATTAAGAAGAGCTGCAGGAATCTTCGCAGTTATTTGTGTTTTTCCAGAAACTGTGGAAGATTTATACTCATTGGTATTTACTGCTTCTTGATGCAGCGACGTAGTATCCGATGTCATCAAGTTATTCCCTTCATTCACCGACACAGAGTCAATTGTGCTGTTTAACGAATCTTCAGCACTGACAGTGCTCACCGTAAGAGCGAGCATTAGTATAGCGGCGATCACTACAACAAGTTTTTTCTTCATTTTACCACCAACTATTTACAAGCACCCCAGCAACTCAATATTGCTGAGTTTTAATTTAGGGATACCGACACACGCAGTTTGGATCGAGTCCATCAGAAATGAAATTGCTGCATTAGCGTTTTTAAGTATTAACTTTTTTATACAACTAGTGAAATATTATGTAAAGTGAAAATGAGAGAATAATAGATAAATGTTTCTTTTTATTAATAAATAATAAAATATGGGGAGAATTTTAATAAAAAACATATAAAAAGAATAGAAAAAAACTAACTTTTTAATATATAAATATAAAATTTGGAAGAATCAAAATATAAAGAAATTTGTTTTTCAGGGTGTTTTTTGGATTTAAAAGCAGTTAAAAGAAATAAAAAATCAATGGGAAAGCACTACTAAACTATCACCTACCAAAAAGAAGAAAAGAGATGAAGCCACAAAAGCAGCTTTACTCAAAACTCAATGCTCGTGAATGTATCCATGCCCGTGTTCAAAACTCGAACTCTTTATCTGCTCTCTTTTGAACCTGATATAAGTTTCATTGATAGAATCCAGGCATTTTGTGCAGACATTTACCTTTTTTATTACGACTCCTTTTGAAAAATCAGGAATCTGGATTTCCACAGGGTAAACCCTGCCCTTTTTACCGCACAGGATGCATTTGTTTCTCCTGCAGGAGATTTCGTCTTTATTGATGCTTAAATAGGTCTTCTGGGAGGAATCGAGACAGGTCTCACAGAGCCCTTTCCAGACACCCTCAGGATAGGCGAATTTGAGGCGGGAACGGAAAACCCGGACAGGAATAACGCTCGGGAGTGCACGTCCGCAAAGATCACAATCTGTCATTTCTCATATCTCCTTAGATCAGTACCTTTGCTGCTTCCATCGCCCACTGCAAGAAGGGTTCAGGCCAGAATCCCATTGCAAACACGCCGGCTGTTGCAAGCAGGAGAGCTGCTGCATATGGGAAAGGCAAGCCGATCTTTTTGCCTTCAGGAGGAAGGAAGTACATATACCTTACAAGCCGTGCGTAATAGAACAATGAAAGAGCACTGTTCAGAATTGCAATTACCGCAAGCCATGTCATGCCTGCCTGAATGGCTGAAGAGAAGAGCACTAGCTTGGCCATGAAACCGGAAGTCAGTGGGATACCTGCAAGGGCAAAGACGAAAACCGTCATGCAAAGAGCTACCAGTGGCATCCTCTTCCCAAGGCCTCTGAAGTTATCCAGGTGATCGGGAACCTGCAGGTCCCCTGTTCTTTGAGTAGTTATCATCCAGACAACTGCGCCGGCTGCAATAAAGGCCCCTCCTTTCATAAAGGCGTGGGCAAGGGTATAGAAGATTCCACCTGTAAGAGCCATTGGGGTCATTACCACAAAAGCCATTGCAATGTATCCTGCCTGAGCCAGTGAAGAGTAAGCAAGCATGCGTTTTACGCTGGTCTGAGAGACTGCAACCACATTTCCAAAGGTCATGGTTACGACTGCCAGAATTGTGAAAGCGAACTGCCAATCAGGCTGGAGTGCAGCAAGCGCCAGGATGAAAACCCTGAAAGCTGCCACAAAACCCATTTTCTTCGACCCGGCTGCAAGCAGGGAAGAGACAACTGAAGGGGAACCCTGATAGGTATCCGGAGCCCACATATGGAAAGGTACAAGAGCCATTTTAAAGCCGAAACCTGCAATGAGCAGCACGACTGCAACAAGTCCTATGGGGTTTTCTGCCAGGAGAGAGACATTTTCAGCAATCATTGGAATGCTGGTAGTGCCTGTTGCTCCATAAACAAAAGAGATCCCAAACAGCATAAGCGCTGAAGAAACCGCACCCATCATAAAGTATTTCATGGCCCCTTCGAGGGACTTTGGGTTCTGTTTCTCAAAACCTGCAAGGGCATAGGTAGCAAAGCTTGCCAGCTCAAAGGCACAGAAGAGTAGGATAAAGTCGTTTGAGGAGGCAACAACCATCATCCCAAGGGTTGCGAAAAGCACCAGGGAATAAAACTCTTCGGTATGGTCACTGTTTTCATTATACTTAATTGAAGCAATTGAAACAACCAGTGCAACTGCCAGGAATACCAGTTTGAAGAACTGGGAAAGGGCATCAATGCTGACAGTGCCATAGAACATTGTAGCTTCGGTCCCGAAACTCTGTACCGTCAGGACCAGAGCTGCAAGGACTCCAAGGGTTGCCAGGTAGCCCAGCACATTTTTGGTCCGGGAAGACATGAAAACCCCTGTAAACAGTATAATCAGGCCGGCTGCAGCGAGTGCAATTTCAGGTGCAAGAAGCATTAAATTTTTCATTTTTTACACCCCCAGAACAACCGTAAGGCTTACTATTGCTTCCGAATTCGTAATCATCATATTAAGTACCGGATTCGGGTTCCAGCCGAAATAGACCACAAGCAGAGCAATTACTGCCATGGAAAAGACCTGAAGGGAGGTAATGTCCCTGACATCTCCAAGCTTCTCGTTATAAACTCCGAACATTGCCCTCTGCATTGCCCAGAGGTGGTAGCCTGCAGTAATCACTATTGCCAGAAGGGCAAGCAAAACAAAACCAGGCAGGTTAACATAGCTGAAGGCCAGCACCAGGAACTCGGCAATAAAACCAGTTAACCCTGGCAGGCCAAGGGATGCCATAAAACCGAGCATCATAAGTACAGCCAGCATCGGCATCTTCTTTGCAAGCCCGCCAAGATTATTGATTATCCTTGTCCCCGTGCTTGTCTGGATCGCTCCTGCAGACATGAACATGATACTCATTATAAGCCCGTGGGAAAACTGCTGGAACATAGCTCCTGAAACCGAAAGAGCAACAAAGCCTGCCGAACCCAGTAAAACATATCCCATATGGCTTAAACTGGAATAAGCGATCATGCGCTTGAGGTCTTTCTGTCTCAGAGCCAGAAGCGCCCCGTACAGTATACTGAAAGCTCCAAGCAAACCCAGCATGGTAATCATAAGCTCAGGGTTACCAGTATTCGGGAGCATAGGAAGTGAGATCCTAAAAAGCCCGTATCCTCCTATCTTGAGTAGAATAAAGAGTACACTGCCTGCGGTCGGGGCTTCGGTATAAGTATCCGGGAGCCAGGAATGGAAGGGGAAAGTTGGCAGCTTTGCCAGGAACCCGAAAATGATTGAGAGGAAGATTGCATTTCTAAAAAGGCCGGACCCTAAGAACTGGAACTGTGCAACCAGCTCCCTTATATCAAAGGTAGGGATACCGGTCTGCTGCCAGGAGGCATAGAAGAGCCCGAAGATCCCAAGAAGCATTACCAGAGAGGCAACATGCGTGTAGATAAAGAATTTATAAGATGCATGGGCCCGCTTTTCTCCTCCCCAGATGTTTACCATGAAGAAGAGAGGAATCAGGGTAAGCTCCCAGAATACATAAAAGACCACGAAATCAAGGGCTACGAAGACTCCTATAACAGCAGCCTGCATGGTAAGGATCAGCCCATAAAACCTGTTCGAGTCTTCTCTTTCTTCCTTCCAGCTATAAAGGATCAGGACCGGGATAACTATTGCATTCAGGAGGATAAGAGGCATGGAAATGCCATCAATTCCAACTGAATATTTGACTCCTAGCAAGGGAATCCAGTCTATCGACTCAAAGAACTGCATGGCAGCCGTACTGCTGTCAAAGTTCAAGTAGACATACAAGGTAAGGCCAAGAGTTGCAATGGACCCTAAAAAGGCCAGTCCTGCAGCCTGTTCTTTCGTTTTTGTGAAAAAGGTCACTGCTGCGAAAATCAGCGGCACCAGAATCAACAGTGATGCGACCGGCAGCATCAGAGTACCTCCATTATTAACTTAACAAGTATTATCAGCAGGCTCACACCCGCAATTACTACAATTGCATAGGTCTGGACAACTCCGGTCTGGACTCTCCTGAGCTCCTCACTTACACCAACTGTAAGAATTCCGATTCCTTCCACGATACTGTCAATGATCACATCAAGCACCTGAGAAAGGAGAGCAATGATTCCGTATATGATTCCGAGTGAGAAGAACTCGGTATAGATTTCATGCTGGTAATAGCGTTTGTAAAGCAGCCTGTAAACCGGATTCTTCATGGAAGCAAGCGGCCCGAGTTTAATTATCCTCAGATAATAGATCACAAAAGCAACTGCAAGACCTGCAATGGCAACTATCATCGGAAGCCACTGGACAAAGAGAGATTCATTTCCTGCTGCCCCTACAAGCTCATTTCGACCTAAGGCTGCAAGGCTTCCTATGTCAAGATTCACGAAGCTGTTTGCAAATGTTTCTTCAAGGAAATCCATGAACCCTGTTTTTGTCAGCCCTCCAAATAAAAGGGAAAAGATTGCCAGAATTGCGAGGGGAATTGTCATAATAGCGGGAGATTCGTGTCCGTGGTAGTCACTTCTCGGCTTCCCTGTAAAGGTCATGAAGATCAGCCTGAATATGTAAATTGAAGTGAGGAGTGCAGCCGCAATTGAAAATACATAGGGAATCCAGTTGTTGCTGTTCTCTCCAAAGAGATAGGCAGCTTCAATAATCGCATCCTTTGAGAAGAAACCACTTGTTCCTATTGAGGTTCCGGGTATCCCGAAGCCTGCCAGAGCCAGTGCTGCAATTGCCATAGTAGCAGCCGTAACTGGCATTACCTTTCTTACGCCTCCGAGTTCCCTCATATCTTGGGTACCTACTGCGTGGATTACGCTACCTGCACAGAGGAAAAGAAGAGCCTTAAAGAAAGCATGGTTGATCAGGTGGAAGAGAGAAATGCCTACTGCTTCAAGCCCGATTGCCGAGCCGAGGCCAAGGCCAAGCATCATGTATCCGAGCTGGCTTATGGTTGAATAAGCAAGCACACGCTTGAGGTCATTCATCACAATGCCCATCGTGCCCGCAAAGAGCGCTGTAAAGCCTCCAAGGTAGGCAACTACCATGAGGGAGTCAGGAGCTGCAATAAACATCGGGAAGGTTCTTGCTACCAAATAGACACCGGCAGTAACCATTGTTGCGGCATGGATAAGGGCAGAAACCGTTGTCGGGCCTTCCATTGCGTCAGGCAGCCATACATGCAGAGGGAATTGCCCGGACTTTCCTACGGCCCCTCCGAAGAAGAGCAGGGTGATGATGGTAAGATGACTTACTTCAAAACCGAAAATGTTTGAATGAAGCGCAGAAAGCTGCGGGATATAACTAAAGATTTCGTCAAAACGGAGTAGATATGTCCCTTCCTGGAATCCGCCTGCAAGTTTCAGGAGATCGGAGGTCAGTACAATTATCCCTGTAAGGAACATCACATCTCCGATCCTGGTTGTCAGGAAAGCCTTCTTGGCAGCCGCTGCAGCTGAGGGCCTTTCGAACCAGAAACCAATTAAGAGATAAGAACAGAACCCTACAAGTTCCCAGGAAACAAAGAGCTGAAGGATGTTGTCCGAAAGTGCCAGGGAAAGCATTGCTGCGGTAAAGAGTGAGGTTTCTGCAAAATACCTTGCTTCTCCCGGGTCACCGGACATATAGCTAACTGCATAGATATGTATCAGCAGGCTCACAAAAGAGACCATTGACAGCATTACTGCGGCCAGGGGATCAATCAACACTCCTATATTGAGCACTGCAAACCAGGGATAGGACTGGCTTATAACCTCGTTGGGGTTTACCAGCAGCCTGAGCGTAATCATTAAAGAGATTACGAAGGAAGCGGCAATTGCCAGTATAGGGACAACGGCGCCACCTGATGGCATTTTCCTGCCAAAAAAGAAGGTGATTACAAAAGCCAGTGCCGGAAGCAGGGGAATTAAAAATGCTAATTCTTCCAGAGCCGTTTTTACCACCTCAGGATCTTGAGCTCATTAAGGTTGATCTTATCGTGCATTCTATAGATTGCCATGAGGATTGCAAAACCGACTGCTGCTTCGGCAGCTGCAAGGGCAATTGAGAATACGGCAAAAACCTGCCCGTTCAGGGTATTCGTGTAGCTGGAGAAAGCTACCAGGTTCAGGTTTGCGGAGTTGAGCATGAGTTCAATGCACATAATCATCCTGATACCGTTTTTATGTGTCATTACACCATAGAGTCCTATTGAAAAGAGCAGGGCTGCAAGCCCGAGGTAAAAGATTAAAGGAATCATTGGTTGCTCTCCCCTTTTGCCAGATAAAAGTTTAAAGGAATCATTGGTTTTCCTCCCCTTTTGCCAGGTAAATCGCTCCTATGAGGGAGGCGAGCAGGACAATTGAAAGGACCTCAAAAGGTGCTACGTAATGGGTAAAGATCAGCATGCCAATGCCCTCTATATTACTCTGGTCAGCCGGGTTTTGGGGGAGTTCGGAAACCGTGTTCCAGGAAGTCCCAAAAGCCCCGATTACCACAATAGCTGTAAAGAGCAAGACTACGAGAAAGGCTAAGGGTCGGTTAGTCCTCACCGGGTTCACCTCCGATCTCGTGCTTTGTCAGCATAACTGCAAAGAGGATGAGCACCCCGATTGCTCCAATGTAAACCAGTACCTGAATGATTCCCAGGAACTGGGCATTCAAAAGGATGTAGAGAGCTGCAATTCCAAACATGCACATGATCAGGGCAAGCCCGGCTCGGACAATATCCTTTGCAGTTACCACGAAAACTGCAAAGAATACTGTAGAGATGGCAAGAACCCAGAAGACAGCCATTTTCAGGGCTTCTCCGATTGTTTCGAGTCCGATCATTTCTCGTCACCTTCCTCAAGATCGACTTCCCTTGCAAGTTTTTCAGGAGTCATGAGCAGGTCTTTGTGCTTCCATTTAACGAGACCTTTAGCGTATTCCTTTCCGCTTGAAAGTGCACCTTTCGGGCACTGGTCGATACAGAGCCCACAGAAAAGGCAGTGTCCGATGTCAATCTGAGGGAACCAGCGTTGTTTTGTGCTGCCTGGTGCAATCGGGGCTTTTACGATCTTGATTGCGGCATTGGGACAGGTATTGGCACAGATGCCACAGCCTATACATTTACTTTTATCAAGTATCTGAAGCCCCCTGAACCGACCGGAAAGCTCGCTTTGTTTTTCCGGGTACATCCTGGTTACGGGAGGCCTTGTGATGTTTCTAATTGCGTATTTAATGTTTTTGAGGACCATGATTTCACACCCCCAGGTAGAGTCCGAGCCCTACAGCCCAGACAAGGTTTAAAAGAGCAAGAGGAAGCAATTTTTTCCAGCTCAGGTCAACAACCTGGTCAATCCTGAACCTCGGGACAGCCCATCTGAGCCCTATAATTACCATAAGTACAAAGACAACTTTTACAATCAAGAAGCCTGTTGGAACAATAATGCCAAAGAAAGAGTTATTTGCAATAAAGCCTGGTACGTTCCAGCCGCCAAGGAAGAGAAGGGCTACAAGGAAAGAACCAAGGATCATGTGGATGTATTCGGCAAAGAAACCTAGCCCGAAACGCATTCCACAGTATTCTGTAATCCACCCTGCTATCAATTCTTCTTCGGACTCGTTCTGGTCAAAGGGGAGTCTTCCCATATCAGCCATAAGTGATACAAAGAATACAAAACATCCCAGGGGCTGGAGGAAAATATTCCAGTGCAGGCCCTGCGCAGTCGAAATGTCTACTATATTAAGCGAACCTGTCATAGCAGCTACACTTATGACAGTTATTCCAAGAGGTACTTCATATCCTACCATTCGGGCAAAGTTTCGAAAAGCCCCTAGCAGGGAGTATTTGTTATTAGAGCCGTAAGCCACCATGAAAATCCCGAAAATAGATAATGCGGACACCGCTTCAATGTAAAGCACGCTGATGTCCATCTGGGTAACCGCAAGCGGGTATTCGACCCCATTAATAAAGACCGCGCCCACAGGAAGGGCAACAAGCATAAGAAAAACCGAACCAAGCATGAAAATATTAGCATTATTAAAAAGTAAACTGTCAGCATTCAGCGGCTTTAAGTCTTCTTTTGTAAAAAGTTTGATTGCATCGGCTACAAGCTGCAGAAGCCCATATTTCCCTACGCGGCAGGGCCCCATCCTGGTCTGGATGTCAGCAGAAAGCTTCCGTTCAAGCCAGACAGCTCCCATTGCTCCCATGAAAATAACTCCAATCAGGACAAGGCCAAATATTCCGCGGACCCAGGGAATTAAAGGAGTTATATATTCAGGAATTACTACTGTCATCAGAATCACCTGTCTGCTTCACTGGTACACCCGTCCATGCTGCCCGAGATTGCTGCCACATCTGCAACAGTCGTACCTATTATAAGGGGAGGTAGAGCTTGCAGGGTAGGATAGTAAGGTCCTCTAATCTTTACTCTGTATGGCTTGTCCGAACCGTCGGAAATCATGTACATTCCCATTTCCCCTCGTGGGTCTTCCACCCTGTAGAATACCTCACCGGCAGGAACTCTCATTACAGGGGTTCTCCTGCCGTACAGTGAACCTTCAGGAAAGAGCGGGCCGCTTGGAATCTGGTCGAAGCACTGTTCCAGGATATAGATACTTTCTCTGATCTCATCAAGCCTGACCTGTACTCTTGCAAAACAGTCTCCTGCGGTTTCAGTGCAGACTTTGAAATCAAGGTCTTTATAGACCAGATAAGGCTCGTTTTTCCGGATGTCAAAAGGCACACCGGTTGCACGCAAAGGAGGCCCTGAGACCCCAAGGTTCTTTGCGACATCAGCAGTCAGGACACCAACTCCGACAGTCCTTTCCCTGTAGATCCTGTCAGTGTGGAACATTTCCTCAAAATCGTCAACTGATTTTTTAAGGTTGTTTAGGACAGGAATTGCTTTTTCTTTAAACCCCTCAGGAAGGTCGTCGCGTACTCCTCCGAACTTAAGATAACTATGAGTAATTCTGGCTCCTGTGATCATATCAATCAGGCTCAGGACTTCTTCTCTTTCCCTGATCGTGTACATGAACATGGAGACAAAACCAATGAATTCCCCAAACTCGCCCATACCCAGCAGGTGACTCTGAATTCTTGTAAGCTCGTCAAGAATAACCCTGATATATTGAGACCTTTCAGGCGGTTCGATGCCAAGTAATTTCTCGGTACAGCCTACAAAACATTCTTCATTTACAAGGGCCACAAGATAGCAGATCCTGTCCACGATTGTGATTCCCTGAAGGTAAGTCTTATTCTCCAGAATCTTTTCAATACCTTTATGAATGAAACCCAGTTCTATGTCAGCATCCACGACTGTTTCCCCTTTCAACCTCAGGTTTAGCCTGAAAGGGCCGGGCTGCATGGGATGCTGAGGTCCCAGGTGTACGATCATCTCATCTGGTTCAAGCTTTTCTTCCATTTCTCACCCTCACACCAGATTTCTGGCCGTCTTATTCGGAAAGCCCTCGTAATCTTTCCTGAGGGGCCATTCCCCAAGCATATCTTCGGGAAGTACAAGTGGCTTCAGGTTCGGATGGTTTTTAAAAAGAATCCCGAAAAGCTCGTAAGTTTCTCTTTCGTACCAGTTTGCATTCCAGTACACCGATACAATGGATTCGATTTCCGGATTTTCCCTTGGAAGCCTGACCTTAAGCGTCAGAACCACAGGATGATTATATGATGCTATATGATAGACTACCTCAAACTCATTCCTTTTTATGTAGTCCACTCCGCAAACTGAGCAGAGGTGGTCAAATTGAAGGGAACCCTTAAGGTACTGGCATACTTTTTTCACCTTCTCCCTATCCACGTATGCCCTGGCACGGATTTCGGACTCAGCGGTTTTTTCGGAGATTGCCTCAGGAAATGCACCTGTTAACGACTTGAGAATTTCTGCTACATCCATAATTTTCCCTCGAATAACTCTGAAAGTTCAGAAGAACCTCAGTAATCTTAATACTCCGTGCCCAGGTCTTTTTTGGCTTTGATTTTTTCCTGTAGTTCCACAAATCCCTGAAGCATTGCTTCTGGTCTTGGAGGGCATCCTGGAACGAAGACATCGATTGGAAATATTTCATCAATATTCTGGACAGTGCTGTATGATTCATAAAATGGGCCGCCACTAATTGAACAATCTCCAAAGGCGATGACCCATTTCGGAGAAGGCATCTGTTCCCAGAGTCTTTTTAAAGCAGGCAGGTACTTCTTTGTCACGTAGCCGCTTATGAGCATGACATCAGCCTGCCTAGGAGAGTTTCTCGGAATGATTCCAAAGCGGTCCGTGTCATAATGAGCACAGCCCATTGCAATCATCTCGACTCCGCAACAACCCATTGGCTGGGTCATAAACCATAGCGAATTTTTCCTTCCCCAGTTGATTATATCCTGAACCTTAGTTTTCTTGAGAAATTCACTGATCGCATTGCTTGTTGTTGTGATAACTCCAGGAATTTCTTCTTCCGAGGTCTCATAGGGTTTACTCGTTTTTTTCTCCTTCACTTCACCCATGTAAGGGCCCCCTTTTTCCAGAGATAAATGTATCCAAAGAGCAATATAAAAATAAAGGCCAACATCTCAACCACTGCAAGAGAGGTGATCCCATGTCCCTTATAGACTGTAACCCATGGATAAAGGAAAAGCACCTCTATATCAAAGAGCACAAAAGCGATCGCATAAAGATAATACTCAACATTGAACTGGATCCTTGCAGTTCCTGTGGGAACCGAACCCGACTCATATGTCGTGTATTTGCCGGCTGCCTTGCTCCTCGGGCTCAGTTGCTTTACCATAAACATTGTCATTGGAGGCATAATAAGTGCCACGACAAGGAATATTGCAACTGGTATGTAGCTATCAATTATTTCAGACATTAATATCACCTGTTAAAGTGTAGCAACCTGAAATTGCAGCATTACATGACACGAATTTTGGGTTTTTGGACAAAAAACTGCGTCCAAGCAATCGGGTTTTAGGAAAATTGCTTTCGGTCCAGACACAGGTCCTTTTATAGATGCCTGAGTCCACAGAGATCTTTAATTTCGATAAAATGATCCCTTTTTACAGGCATTTACTTCTGGGCTTTGAAAATTTAGATTTCTTTTCCCGGAATTGTATGATAATTGCCAGAATTTCAGGAGAATTCCTGCTTCAGGCAGCACAGGTACAATTGAGTGAGATTAATATATTCAATAATTTAAATTGTTTGAAATTGTTTGAAATTGTTTGAAATTGTTTAAAATTGTTTGAAATTGTTTGAAATTATTTAAAATTGTTTGAAATTACAGAACCCCATATTAATTGCTGCAAACGGATGTGTAGTTATTTATCGCTATTTGCTAGATAATTAATAATATATAAATATTAAGTTCAAATAATTAAAATCTGTTTTTCGAATATGGATATGTTTTAAAAATTGGAGTAAAGTACTGGTCGTTTGTGGAATTATATAAGTTATGCATATGTTATTCTTCTCCAGCTCCCCCAACATAAATAATATTATTTATGTTATATATAAGTAAGCGTCATATAAACACAATAAGTATATATATACTTTAATTATTTTAAATTGAATAAAACATTCATATATAATAACATAAATAATCATGAGAAATTCCCAGAATAAAAGGTTTTTCATGCCTCGCAGAAAATAAAAATAATAAAGGATTAATAAAAATTAGGCCATCCTGCTGCAGAATTTGAGATGGAAGCCCACCTGTATATTTTGCGAGATATGAATAAAACCAATAGCAGAATCATCAGTGAAGCGGTATAAAATAGTTGGCAGAAAATAAATAAATTACACATTATCGAGTACAACAAATTGCTGCATTCACGATAAAGAGAATATTCACGATAAAGAGATATACTTTTTAGTATAGTCCCGAGAACACACTGTACCAATACATTATAATAAGTCTTTTCATGATAGAAAAACTGGTGGAATCGCATGAAGATTAATGACAATTGTGTAGGGTGCGGCCAGTGTGCTTCGTTTTGCAAAAAGGGAGCAATCGAGGTAAGAGGAAAGGCACGAGCTACTGATGCCTGCATAGACTGCGGGATCTGCGTTCTCTACTGCCCTGTTAAGGCCATAGAGGTGGTAGCATGAAAGCGATTGTAATCGGTGCGGGACTTGGAGGACTCTTAAGTGCAGCCAGGCTCTCAAAGGCAGGATACCAGGTAGACGTTTTTGAAAGGCTTCCTATCACAGGAGGAAGGTTTACAAATCTCCCTTACAAAGGCTTCCAGCTTTCGAGCGGAGCTTTCCATATCCTTCCCCATGGACCTGCAGGCCCTCTAGCTAAGTTTCTCAAAGAAGTCGGAGCCGATGTAAAGATTGTGCGGTCCGATGATACAATTATACGCGTGCCCCAGAAAAAAGGCATCCAGGATTATGAAAAAGGATTCAAAGATATTTCGTTTACCGATTTTTCCACACTTCTCTCGCATAAAGAACGCCTGAAGATCGCTCTTCTCATAGTGAGCACGCGAAAGAATCGACCGACAGGAAGCAGTTTGCAGGCATGGATCAGGTCCCAGTTTAAGGACGAATGGCTTGTGAGATTTGCCGATGCTTTCTGCGGCTGGGCATTGAGCCTTAAAAGTGACGAAGTTCCTGTGGAAGAAATTTTCGAGATAATTGAAAACATGTACAGATTCGGCGGCCCAGGAGTTCCTATTGGCGGATGCAAAGGGATTATCGATGCTCTGGAAAGTGTGATTGCTGCACACGACGGAAAGATTCATACCGAGACCGAGGTTTCAAAAATCCTTGTGGAAAACGGGAAAGCCGCAGGTGTACTTGTTGGCGAAGAGGCTCATAAAGCAGACCTGGTCATCAGCAATTTAGGGCATGCTGCAACGGCATGTCTTTGCGCGGAGGCCCTGTCAGGTGAGAAAGCTTCAGAATACCTCCAAAGACTTGAAACCCTGAAGCCTTCTGCCGGCATAAAGATTTGCCTTGCTGCAGGCGAACCGCTTGTAGGGCATTCGGGTGTCCTTCTAACCCCATATGCAAAAAGAGTGAATGGGATAAACGAGGTTACGCAGGTCGATCCGAAACTTGCTCCGCCTGGCAAGCACCTTACAATGTCTCATCAGTACGTAGCCCCTGAGAACGTGAAAAATCTCGAAGCTGAAATTGAATTAGGGCTTAAAGATCTTAAAAACATCTTTCCCAATAAAAAATATGAAGTTCTGCTCATCCAGTCATACCATGACAGCTGGCCGGTAAACAGGGCAGCATCAGGTACGGATCCTGGTAACGAGACTCCTGTTCCCGGACTTTACGTTGTAGGGGATGGAGCTAAAGGCAAAGGTGGCATTGAAGTCGAAGGCGTAGCTCTCGGTGTAGCCGCTACAATGAAGAAAATCCTGGAATGAAATTCCAGAAAACAAACTCATCAGGTGTTTTATTATTCCACCAAAAAATCCCAACTTTGTGACTTATTCGAAAAACGTTTTCGTTCCTGTGACCAATATTTGCAGGAACCGCTGTGGTTACTGCGGTTTTCGGCGGGAGCCAGGACAACCAGGCGCCAGGCTCATGAAGCCTGGAGAAATTCTTTCTGTACTTGAAAACGGGGCAAAGGCAGGGTGTACCGAAGCCCTTTTCACCTTCGGAGAGTATCCCGAGGAGGTTTTGGAGTACAGGAAGTGGCTTAAAGAACTTGGTTATTCTTCCACGCTTGAATACCTTCTTTTTCTCTGTGAGGCTGCAATCGATATTGGAATCCTTCCTCATACGAATGCAGGAATTATGACGCGCTCGGAGATGAAGGCTTTAAAGCCTTTGAACGCGAGCATGGGACTGATGCTTGAGAGCACGGCAACCCTGGAAGCCCATAAGGACTGCCCCGGCAAACTTCCCGAACTCAGGCTTAATACCATTCGAGAAGCAGGAAAACTCCAGATTCCCTATACCACCGGCCTTCTTATAGGAATTGGGGAGAATAGGGAAGATAGAATAGAGTCTCTTGAAGCTATTGCGGATCTCCATAGGGAATACAGGCACATTCAGGAGGTTATTATTCAAAACTTTGCCCCAAAGCCCGGAACACCCATGGAAAATTTTCCTGCGCCTTCAATAGGAGAAATGATTGACACTATCTGCCTGGCCAGGCAGATTCTTACTTCTGACATAGCAGTACAGGTTGCCCCAAACCTTATAGACCCAAAAGCCCTTATCGCAAAAGGGGTGACTGACCTGGGAGGCATATCCCCACTGACAATTGATTGGATTAATCCTGAAGCCGAATGGCCGGATGTAAAGGACATGCAAAGGAAACTAAGTCCGACTTTGCTCAGAGAACGCCTGCCAATTTACCCTCAGTATGTAAGAAAAGAATGGTACTCTGACAGGATAGGCGGGCTTATAGAACAACTCTCTGATGTCGACGGTTACAGGAAAAAGCCCTGAAAGAGGGCATGCGGAGGAATTGAAAAATGAACAACAGGATTCCCGAAGATCTCATAGAACGCGCATACCAGGGGAAGAGTACAAAAGAAGATGGGCTCCTGCTCCTGGAGGGACCTCCTTTCGAACTATTCAGGTTTGCGGACGAACTTCGCTCCCTTACGGTAGGTGATACGGTTACCTACGTAGTAAACCGAAATATAAACTTCACAAGTCGCTGTGTGGGTACCTGCGGGTTCTGTGCATTCAGGACAAACGATGGAAAAGTCCTCAGCATAGAAGAAATCATGGAAAAGGTTAGAGAAGCTGAAAAGGCAAAAGCTACCGAAGTCTGTATTCAGGGAGGACTTCTCCCGGATGTGGGCCTGGACTTTTACCAGGAAATTGTAGAAGCCATAAAAGCCGAATTTCCGGAAATGCATATTCACGCTTTTTCCCCGATGGAGGTTTATCATGCTTCTCGTGTCAGTGGTATAAAGGTAAGTGAAGCCCTTTCAAAGCTGAAACGAAGCGGGCTTGATACGATGCCTGGAACTGCAGCTGAAATTCTCTCTGACCGTGTCAGGAAAATTATCTGCCCTTCAAAACTCAGGACTGCGGAGTGGATTGAAGTGGTCACACAGGCACATGCTGCAGGAATTCCTACTACTGCAACCATGATGTACGGACATGTCGAAACTCCTGAAGAAAGAATTGAGCACATCTTAACTATCAGAGAGATTCAGAAGGAGACTGGAGGAATTACTGAATTTGTGCCTCTTCCTTTTATGCCTTATAATAATCCTGTTGGAGAAAAAATGATCCGAGAGGGCAGGTACGCTACACCGGGTCTAGATGACCTGAAAATCTATGCTATCTCACGCATCCTTCTTCACGGGCATGTAGATAATATTCAGGCAAGCTGGGTAAAACTGGGTAAGAAGCTTTCCCAGTTTGCTCTCCACTGCGGTGCAAATGACCTTGGAGGTACACTTATGGAAGAGAGTATTTCCAGATTGGCAGGAGCTCCTAATGGAGAAAATATTTCTGTTGAAGAACTGGAGTGGATGATCTACGGAGCCGGAAGAGTTCCAAAAGAGAGGACAACTCTTTACAAAGGAGTACGTGAACTGGCTTCCAGGAACCCTGGAAGGATTACAGGGTGTGGAGCCTCAGAATAAGCTGGATAGTAAAATAACACTCAGGGAAATGATGGAATTTTAAAAAGGATGATCGGATGTACACGAAAAAACCGACAATTCCAGAAGATGTAATTGAAAGGGCATACAGGGGAAAATGTACTAAAGAGGATGCCCTCCTCCTGCTTGAAGGAAATCCTTTTGAGCTGTTTGAGCTCGCCAATGATCTGCGCGCTAGTACGGTCGGCGATACAGTCAGCTATGTGGTAAACAGGAATATCTATATCACAAACAAATGTATTGGAAACTGCGGGTTCTGTGCCTACAGGACAGAGAAAGGGTATATCCTGAGCGTTGAAGAGATCCTGGAAAAAGCAGGAGACGCGAGAAAAGCCGGAGCTGTGGAGGTATGCATCCAGGGTGGATATATCCCGGAAGCCGATATAGAGTTTTATCTTGAAATTATAGAATCAGTAAAAGACGAATTTCCTGACCTGTGTATTCATGCCCTATCCCCTATGGAAGTAAATTATGCAGCAGGAATCTCAGGCATGTCGGTTGAAGAAGCCCTGCGCAGACTTAAAAAAAGTGGGCTTGATTCCCTTACCGGGACTTCGGCTGAGATCCTTTCCGACAGGGTAAGAAAGATTATCTGCCCTGGAAAAATCAGTACCCAGCAGTGGATTGATACCATAACTGCAGCACATAAAGCAGGGATTTCCACCAATTCCACTATCATGTACGGACATGTTGAAACTCTTGAAGAACGCCTGGACCATGTCTTTATTATCCGTGAAATCCAGAAAGAGACAGGCGGGTTTACGGAACTTATCCCGATGGCCTTTTTGCCTTACAATAATCCTATAGGGGAAAAGATGATTGCATCCGGAAAATTCTCGACTACAGGGCTTGAAGACCTTCAGCTCATAGCTATTTCTCGCGTAATTTTACATACTTATGTAAAAAATATTCAGGCCACATGGGTAAAGTTAGGAAAGAAACTCGCTCAGGTAGCCTTGCAGTGCGGAGCAAACGACCTCGGAGGCACGCTTATGGAAGACCAGATCTCCACAGCATCAGGAGGCAGTAATGGAGAATATGTATCTCCTGCCGAGTTCGAATGGATGATAAAAGGAGCAGGAAGAATTCCTATGCAGAGGGATACCCTGTATCGAAAAGTGGAGCCAGTTATTCCTAATAGAGTAGAACCCCTTCCAGGTTTAGGAAAGACAAAGATAGGTAGTAGAGATTAAACTCCCAAGTTCCGTCACCCGAGTCCCGTCTCGGGAGGACGGCATGAATTCGGTTTAGATAACGTTTCAACTCCCGAGTTTTGACTCGGGAGCGATGTCCGTTTTGCTCACTTCGTTCGCTCAAGCGGACTAATTTAGAATGTAAATTTAGAATGTAGATTTAGAATGTAAATTTAGAATGTAAATTTAGAATGTAAATTTAGAATCTAGAAAAATTGAGTTTTGCCTGAAAAGGTGAATTTTGCAAAGTTACTTCTTCCTTTGCGCCTTTCTCAGTGCGGTTAACGATTTAATATAAGCCAGATCGGTTGAAATTGCTGCAAGCCGGAAGGAAAAGAAAAATGAGTTTATTTTTCCGGGTCGTGGTGGTTTTAATTAAGACCCAGTCACAGAATAACCTATGAATGTTCCCGATTGAGTATTTTGATTTTCACTATCAAGGTTGCCAATCAAAGGTACAATTAATTATAAGTTGCATAGGTTATTTCGTTGCGGACACTAATTATATAAATTTCAGTGAATTAAGGTTAATATTAATTTATATTTATTTCCGAACTTAGATTTTCAGGAGTCAAGATGAAAGCCGTAATCCCCTATAAAAAATCCAGTGCAAAATCCAGATTGTCCCCTGTCCTGACTCTGGAAGAGAGAGAAGAGTTTGTGGAACTGATGCTGAATCAGGTGATAAACACCCTTAAGGAAGCCGGAGTGGGAACAATCGATATTCTCAGTCCTTCTATGTACGGACTTGAGGATATGACGAAAGCCAATGTGCTTCTGGACAAAAATGACCTGAATGAAGCTCTTAACGGGTACCTTGAGCAGGCTGAGGAGCCGGTTATTATTGTTATGGCTGATCTTCCTCTTTTATCTCCAGATCATGTTAAAGGGATAACTTCAACAAAAGCAGACGTTTGTATCGTCCCGGGAAAAGGTGGGGGTACAAATGCACTATTTATCAAAAACCCTTCCTGCTACAGGGTCAGGTACTATGGTTCGAGTTTTCTGACGCACTGCTCGATTGCAGAAGAAACAGGACAGAGTGTTGAGGTATATGATTCTTTTTTTGCAGGTACTGATATTGATGAGCCCGAAGATCTGGTCGAACTGCTTATACACGGAAGCGGAGCTGCGAAAGAATATATCAGCAAAAAGTTCAGGCTTGAGATGAGCAGGGGAAGGGTCGGACTGACTCCAATTTGAATCAGTAGTGCCATGGCAACTTAATTAAGATACGTTAATACATAGACAACTCCTCATCCGTAGTCCATTTCTTAATTTTAATGATTCATAACTAAATTTCTTGGGCAGTAGGGTATAGTATCGTATCCTCTTCATTTTGAGTGGAAATCTCTCAATTTTCACTCACTGAGCTTTTTTCGGCGGTGTGCCAATTTTTCTGTAAAATCACAAATCTCAATAAGTTATTGGGTAGAAAATTCCATATCGGCAGATCAATTTTTTTTATACTATGCAAAAACTTGATCTCAAATTTACAGCAAATTTAAGACATTGCCGATTTTTTAGTATCCTCTTCAAATTCAATGGAGAATTTTCCAATTTGAAAAATGTGCAACAATTTTATCATACAGTTTTAGAGTTGGATACATCGTTTGAAGTTGTTTCTCAAACTTAGTTAAATTTTTAAATTTTCAGCAAATACATAAAATTTACTTTTACCCATACAATTTGAAGAAGACACCTTTTTTCTTACTGATAGTTTAAGTCTATTTTCTTTGCTTTCTTTTTATAAAGGGCCGCCAGGCAAGCTGGCGGAGGCACCCTATAAATAAGATATTAAACACGGTTGCATCGGCCAGAATTTTTCGTTTTTTGCGATTATAAGGCATAGGTTCAGTTTTTTCTGCCTTTAATACCTTAAAATTACTTCTTTTCTACTTTTTCTTCTTTCAACACCATTTTTGCAACTATGAAGACCACGAATGCAATAATTATGAAATTTATCAGTTCTCCCAGAAAAGCCCCCCAACCCAGTACTATTGGCCCAATTTCAAAGGTTGCCGTTTTCCAGGCTCCCCCAGGCACAAAAGGTGTGATAATCGGCATTACGATATTGTCCACAAGCGATTTTACAAGAGCCGTGGATACGATACCCATAATGAAGGCAATTGCAAGTGGAATTACCTTGTATTCATAAAGAAAATCCTTAAACTCACTTAGAAGCCCCATATTACCCCACTCAAACAGCGAAATTACATACAAAGTAAAAATAATAATAAAATTATCACTGGTTAATCCATCTATTCTTTGCATCCTTTATTAATAAATCGTCCAGGGATGAATTTTATATTAGAGTTGCGGCTGAAAATCAGTTAAGAATTATTTGATTGCAAGTTTGAGACTTGAGACTTGAGACTTGAGACTTTGAGACGCTGCCGAAGTTGGAAAGTCGGAGTAGAGGGGTAAATTAAAATCTATCACATAGAAAATTGCTTGGGTAGCTGAACTATCATCGAACAGCTATGCTTGGGGAGTAATAACTTCGGATAGACTGCATTGGGGCATGCAGTAAATGAGTTCAACTACTCTGGTTTCTTCTTACAGAACTATTTTTAAACTTTTTTTAAATTTTTATTAAATTCTTTTTAAACTCATTTTAAACTGTATCTAAACTATATTGAATTATTTGCAAAATATTTTTGTGAACTTTTATCGATTGGCATCGTTTATTGTGAAATTTTGTTATAAGTAAAATTTAAAATTCAAGTTCAAGCCCTACAGGACAGTGGTCCGAACCCATTATTTCACTGTAAATCGGGGAGGATTTTACATTGTCCCGCAGTTTTTCACTTACAAAAAAGTAGTCCAGACGCCATCCTACATTTCTTTTACGTGCTCCTGTTCTCATTGACCACCAGGAATAGTTTCCGCCTTCTGGATTGAATATACGGAAAGTGTCAAGATAGCCGGCAGCAAGGAATTTATCCATCCATGCCCGCTCTTCAGGAAGAAAACCGGATATCTTTTCGTTTTGTTTGGGACGGGCAAGGTCGATCTCTTTGTGGGCTGTATTTACGTCCCCGCAGATAACAAGCTTTTTGCCGTCTGCTTTGAGAGAGTTCGCATAGTCTAAAAAAGCCTCGTAGAAATTCATTTTATATTCCAGACGCTCCAGAGAGGCTTTGCCATTAGGGAAATAGATATTCATTAAGATAAAGTCCTCAAAATCGGCCCTCAGGAAGCGGCCTTCCCTATCAAATTTTTCGATTCCCATGCCGTTTTCGAGCTTCAGGGGCTTTTTCCTGGAGAAGAGTCCAACCCCGCTGTAGCCGTTCTTTTCTGCTGAGACAAAATAATTGTAGTAGCCCGGAATGTTCTTTGCTTCTCTCGGGAGTTTATCAGGAGAAACTTTAGTTTCCTGAATGCAGACAATATCAAATTTCTGTTCCAGCAAAAGCTCAAGAAAGCCTTTTTTCATTGCAGCCCGAAGGCCGTTTACGTTCCAGGAAATGAGATTGTAGTGACCAGACATTTTCTATACCTAGCGATTTTTCGGAATTTCACATTACAAGAAAGGTACGAAGAAACAGGAGTTAAATTGTATAAACTGAATTGAGTAAACTGAAAATAATTTAAAGTTCGAGTAAATAAATACTCCCTATTCTGCGCACAAAGCCCACTTTGAAGACCTCAACTTAGGTTTTAAGATCTCTAATCTAATTTTATCTAATCTAGTCTGATACCTACTTTTGCAACCTATTTTTGCAACCTATTTTTTGCAACCGACTTTTGCAACCTATTTTTACATGCCATTGTCCGACTGACTGCACATCAAACTTGCAGATGTGGGATAAACATCATAATATCAAACGGTGGGGGGTCGTGATGTTATGGATCTTAACGAAAAGATAGACATGATAGGGCGTTTATATCTTGGGCTTGAACAAATAGAAGACTGCAAGGAATTCTCAGCTTTGATTCCTAAAGTTCGAACAAATTTTGTTTATGCCTCAAAAGAATCAACCACTCCTGGAGATGTTCTTGCAGTCGATGGGAGAATTTCGGTAGTTGATGGTTTTCCGAAAGCTACAGGAAGAATAAAATTCGGAGCTTCTGGCTATATGGCACACCTTCTGCTGGAAATTAGGAAAAAAGATTCAGAGATAAGGTCTATTATAGATTTTGCAAATAACCCGGAGATTGCCGAGTTTTTAAAAGCCTACTGTAAAGGAAATGGATGGGATTTTTCAGTTGTAGACCGGCGCTTTGAGCCTGAGAATATGAAGGATGCAGAAGGGGAGGCCATCTCCTGGATGGTCGAAGAGGCTATTCGGGCTACAGGAGGAAAAATACCCAGGATCTTTTATGAGACAGGTGCACTTGGAAAAGAGCCGGTGAGTATTCTTACAGGAAAAGACCCGCTCGAGGTTGCAGAACAGATATGTAAGCTTGCCAGAAGCTACCACGAATCAGGACAAAGAACGAGATAAAAAGAAAAAGCTATGAGGTAAAAACAGGAAGTGGTAAAAAAGTGGGAAGGAGTGAGGAAAGGGTTGTAAAAGCTCTCTCCTTCCGTAGAGTAGCGAAGGAAACCGATTTTTCGGCTCTTTAATATAAACCGGCATCCTAAGGTTGGGATTGCAGGTTTTGCAGGTTTTGAAATCCATTTTGAGATGTGCAGTTTGTTCGCTTTTACACGATATTAAATAGAATTTTGGGGTATTTAAAACTATGTGCTATGCTAGTATACTACATACTAGCAGACTACAATATAATTTTGGGATATCTAAGACTATGTACTATATTAGTCTACTATGTACTAACAGACCTACATGTCAATACAATATTCTGAAAAGACCATCGGTTCTCGAGAAAGTATATATGTGCCATTTACAATAGCCCATATAAGCACTTTAAAAGCCAGATTGAATTTATAAACTAAATATGAGCATAAAATGGAAAAGATGAGGATATAAGGCAATATTATTATGTGGAAAGCAAGAAAAAAGAAAAACGTTGACCCTTTTCATACCGGGTTTGATGAAACCTCTCCTGAGTTTCCAAACTCAAGCGTCCTTCCGGCTCCATCAATGATTGTCTTTTTTCCATCCAGGTCGATGAATCTTACTGAGATATTTCCATCCTTGTTGTACTTTGTCCAGACCGTGGTATTCTTATCTTCAGACCACATGTACTCAAATCTGGAAGTATTTCCTTCAGTACCTGTTTCTACACAAGCCTTACAGAGAGTTTTGTTTTCAAATTTTTCGGTTCCGGTAATTGTCAAACTCAGGATTTTTCCGGTAGTCGGGTCTTTGACCTGAAGCTGAGAACCTACAGGGCACCAGCTGCTATTACCTGACTCAGGAAAACTGACGTTTATTTCAGTCTCATTATTTGAGACAGATAAATTCGTTCTTCCTTTGTTGGCGCAGCCAAAGCTGAGAAATACTGCAAGAATAAGCAGGACAACTAAAACTCGTTTTTTTGACAAAATCTACCACCTTAATTCACGAATTTCAATGAAAATACTCAGGGCTTTCCACTCCTTTAAATATCTTTCATTTAAATTTCAGATTATACTTTAGAATACATTGAACAAATATTATCCGCTGTTTAATAAAGTCTCTGATTTAAATTTTATATATATACTTTGGAATCTATTGAATAAATCTGGTTAATAATCATTTTTATACAGAGTTCTTGATCTCCTGCGCATGGTAACATATTCCATATCAAGCGTTCCGGCTTGATATTGCAGTTCAATATAACCCTCCTTTTTTAAGGTCTTCGAATAGCTTTTCCCAGAATAGAGAGTCTTCACTGTCTGCCAATCTTACTCCAAGAATCTCACGTAAACTGTTATCTCTAATTCCAGCAACTACAAAAAGAGCTTTATTTTCATAATGGAGTCCACCTCTTACTTTAAGATCTCTTACTTTAAGATAAGTCGCATCAACAAAAAGGTAAGGAATTTCGTGTTCTATTGGCTTTGAGAGAGATTCTTCAACTTTCTCATCAAGTTCTTTAGGAATGCTTGAAACTGAAGTAAAAGGATATAGAGTCAATCATAATTTACAGAACTTTCGCTACACTACCTTTTAGTTCTGTATACTTTAAAAAAATATTAAATTTTAAAATGAGCTCTATAAATGGACAAGATTAAAAAACGGGCAGAAATCAGAAAACAAGCAAAAATCAGAAAAGGGCAAAAATAAAAAAGCAAGCAAAAATAGAAAAGGCGGCGCCATTGAGGGATATTTTCATGCGTCTTCAACTGTACAGTTACCCTTAACTGTGCTACTGCCCTCAGCTGTGCTGTTGCTTTCTACTGTGACTGTGCCGTTGCATGAGATCTGCCAGTTTTTGACTCTCTTTACACTGGTCTTTATCGCTTTTGCAAGTTCTACAGGGTCGGCTTCTGCCAGAGCTTCTACGCTTGTAATACCGGCATCTTCCAGTTTTCCTGCGGTGGCTTTTCCCACACCTTCGAGATCCTGAATTGATTTGGGCTTTTCTTTTTTGGGCTGCTTGGCCTGTTCCTCCTGCTGGGTTTTCTGCCATTCTATGAAATTACACTGAGGACAGCCAAGGTCCCAGGGCCGTTTTCCAGAATTGATTATACGGATATGGTGCAGGCCGTGAGCTTCACAGACCTTATCAGTAACTATGATCTGTCCGCTTCGGGGCAGAGGGAGAGAAAAGGTACAGTTCGGATAATTGTTACAGCCTATAAAACGGCCTCCCCTTTTCGAACGCCGGATTATAAGCTCATTTCCGCAGCTAGAGCAGGTTCCTATGATTTTATCTTCTCTGAGACCTGCCTGGAGAGATTCCACGATTTTTTCCCGGTTTTTATCGAGTTCCGAGAAGACCTGCTTTAATATCTCCCGCGACTCTTCAAGAACGGCAGACTCTTTGATCTTGCCCTCAGCAATCAGGTCCATGTTTTCTTCAAGCAGCTTTGTCATGTCCGGCTTTGTGATAGTAGGGGAATACGTCTCAAGAGTGTCCATTACTGCAAAAGAGGTATTCGTAGGCTGCACAGGATTCCCGTGTATATAGGCCCTGGAATAAAGCTTGCTGATTATCTCGTGCCGCGTTGCTTTTGTTCCAAGCCCTAGCTCTTCCATAATATTGATAAGTCTTCCCTGTCCGTAACGGCCAGGCGGCTGGGTTTCTTTATCCAGCATATCTTTTTTAATCACTTTCAGGGAATCGCCTTCATGAAGTTCAGGGAACAACCTGTCTTCAGGCGCATTGTAAGGATAGTACCATCTCCATCCCGGTTCCACAAGTCTTGCCCCGTTTGACCTGAACTCTTCCTCGTTGATGTCAAGTTTCAAGCGCATGGTTTCCCATTCGCTTGGCCCGGCAAAAGTCGCAAAAAAGCGTCTGACTACAAGTTCGTAGACCTTCCACTCATCTTCTTTTAAGTCGGACTCTTTTGCAAGGGAAGCCGGAAAAATAGGTGGGTGGTCGGTAGTTTCCTTTTTTCCTCGCGTAGGAATGAGTTCGGCTTTTTCAAGCAGAGCCTCTGCGTACTCTTTAAAGGGACCTTCTTTGAAAATCTCAATCTGAGCCTTCAGGTCAAGGGTCTCGGGATAAACCGTATTGTCAGTCCTGGGATACGAAATATAACCATTAGTATAGAGCGCTTCAGCTATGCGCATTGCGTTTGCGGGACTGAGTCCGATTGAGTTTGCTGCGCTTATGAAACCTGTGGTATTAAAAGGAGTCGGGGGCTGATCGGTCTTTTTCCCTTTTTCGATTCCCTTTAATTCAGCCTTTTTCCCCAGTTTTTTGAAGACTTTTGTTGCCTCCTTTTTATCCAGGAAACGGCGGGTTGAGTGCTGAGCTGAAAAGGTTTTTCCTTCTGTATTTTGAAGTTCGGCATAGATTTCCCAGTAAGGAGTTGGGACAAAAACATTCCTTTCTTTTTCCCTGTCAACAATAAGAGAAAGAGTTGGCGACTGTACCCTCCCTACGGAAAGAAACATCTTCCCGAGCCTGCCTGCAGCAAGAGAAATATAACGGGTAAGGGCTGCACCCCAGACAAGGTCAATGACCTGCCTGGAATGGCCGGCGTCCGCGAGATTAAAATCAACATTTGTTGCATTTGAAAACGCGGCTTCTATTGCTTTTGGGGTTATCGCACTGTAGCGCACCCGGTCAAAAGAAACATCTGGATTTACCTGTTTTATGATATTGAGAGCCTCGACTCCGATCAGTTCTCCTTCC
>NZ_LZPK01000030.1:0-16078 GCF_001729375.1 Methanosarcina sp. A14
AAAGGCATATTCTCACATACCCTCTCCACACACCCTCTCACACACCCTCTCACACACCCTCTCCACACACCCTCTCACACACCCTCTCACACACCCTCTCACACTCTAAAAAAATATATATTGAATTGGTTTCATACAGGAAAGTATGGGTATTGAAATCAGCATAAAGGCGGGTGCAGACGCAGCAACTTCAAGCGTCAGCGCTTCGGGAAGTGTACAGCACATTATCACAGATAAAGAGAGAAAGACATTTGACATTGAAGATTCAGGTCTCAAGAGTGCAGTTGGAAAGTATTTCGGAAAGAAACCTAATGATGCTTATCTTCACAGCCCCACTCCCTGGGATGACCTCTACAAAACATACGGCTGGAGTGAGGTTCAGACGATACTGGATGTCAAGAGTGCAAAAATAACCGGGATTACTTCAGAACCAGTAATAGTGGCAACCAAGAAATTCGTCAATAGCAGCTCAAAAAAGGCCACTTTCGATGCCAGCATTTCGGACCAGGTAACCAATACCACAGAGAGCAACTGGTCTCAGACGGACACAATCGATGTAGGGCAGAAGATTACATATGATGTCAGCTTCCTGGGAGCCGGTGGAGGAGGAGAAACCTCAATGTCCTACAGCCATTCCTGGGGGCAGGGTGGATCTGAAAGCAAAAGTATTACAGTCGGCTCAGCTCAGGAGTAAGTGTAGAATTGGAACCTGGCGAGTCAATTGAAGCCGTACTGTCAGCAAGCCGGGGTGTAATGAAGGTAAGGATTGTTTACATGGCCCATCTGACAGGTAGTACAGCTGTCAATTATAACCCGACTTACAAAGACCATTATTTCTGGTCTCTTCCTATTATTGGCGTTATGAGTACTGCCAGTCTCTCAACTAACAGAGAATTTACGGAAGATATCGAGTAGGCTACTACTCAGACGCAAAAATAGAACTAAGAAATCCGCAGGGTCAATTAAAGGCAACATTTTTGGTGGCTAATAAACCTGCAGTTGAAAAAGTACCAATTAAAACAGTAGTTTAAATGCATATAAAGTACAGACCTGGCAGTGAATATTATAGGGCTCATGCAATTGAACTTAAACAAGAGTTGAAAACACTCAAGAGCAAGTGTCAGTAATTATAATAAGACTGGATATGCCTGATTTTATCGCTCAACTGCGTAAGTTCTATATAAGTTAATTCAAGATACCATTTTTCCAGAAAAAGCTTTTTTCAGGTTTCCTCTCAAATTTTTCGAATATACTCGGATAAAGCGCAGGGTACTTTGCTTCTTTAAGGGGGATACAGAACATCCTGTCTGGATAAGATGAGTCTCCACCAAATCCGATAACAACAAAGAAAGGAAGTTTTTTTTCTCTCGCAAAGCTCTGATATCGTTTTAATTGCTGAGGGTCGGACCACTGAAGTTTACCCTCAAACAGACTGGACCTGAACTTACATTCAACGCAAAAAACTTCGTCTTTCGGGAGATAACGGACAATAAGATCCGGGTCGGTATCCGATTCCACAAATCTGTCATGCTTCCGCATAATGTCTGTACTCCATTGCACAATCGAGAAATATTTGTCGTCAAAAAGGTTCACAACATATTTTTCAAAATCATTTCCCTTTTCTACGGATTCGTCTTCTTTCAAGACTTCAACTACTCTTTTAAGTTTGCCAACAAGTCTCGTAATAAACCCCCCATACAGTGTATATAAACTGAATGGGTTTTATCATTTTAAATATATCGACAGTTCTCACACGCAGTTCCTACACATAGTTTCCACAAAATACGTGTTCTTCTTCTCCAGTTTTTAGCCTTACCTGTATTCAGTAATTATTTACTGATTCTGCTGCCTCAGGAAGTAGACAGGGAAATTCGAAAATTAAGTAAGAGGAGGAAATTAAACCATTGAAATTATTTCAATACCTCTTTTAATATTATTTCAATATTCCGTTTTTCCAGAAGAATTTCTTTTTTGCGCTGCGTTCAAATTTCTCAACAAGCTCCATAGAAAGCACAGGAGACTTTACCTCTTTTAGGGGAATGAAAATCACTTTTTTAGGTTTTCTGGTTTTGCCACTGGGTCATATCACAATATAGAACGTATAGAACGGGATATCATTGTCTTTTGCAAAAACTCTGTATCTTCCAAGCTGTTTGGGTGCTGACCATTGGAGCTTACCTTTGAAGAGTTTGGATCTGAATTTGCATTCAACACAAAATATTTCATTTGTGGGCTTGTAATTTTCTCAGGAATTCTTCCGGAAAACCTTAATCTAAAAAAGAATATACTATATTGGGGATAAATTAACAACTCACTAATAATAATCAAAACTGAATAAAAGTGCAAGGTTTTACGCCTATGGGGAGAGGGCCGAAAAATTACGAGGAGAAACTGATAACTCCGGAACAAGCAGTCAAGCTTATAGAAGAAGGATGGAGGCGAGCAGACCTGCATGTTCATACAACCTGTTCCTTTGATGTACTTCCTGCAAGAGATCTGAACCCTGAGAGCCTTTATGAGAAAGCTCTAAAGATGGGAATGGATTATGTGACATTTACAGACCATGACACCATTGAGGCATATGAAATTCTCGGATGGGATCATGAAAAGCTTGTCCCTGGGGTTGAAATAAGTGTATATGACCCGGAATTTGCAGGGCACTCGCTTCATATTAACATTTTCGAGCTTGACAGGGAGGAGTTCTTTGAGCTCATGGAAATTGCGGAAATCGAACATGACCTGAGAAGCTTTATCAAATACCTCAGGCGGCATAACCTTCCTTTTATTTACAACCATCCTTTCTGGTTTGAGTTTCACAGTGAACCGAATCCGTCTTCAGTCCCCAGGCTAGCAAAACTTTTCCCTGTACTGGAGTACAATATGCATGAACTCAAGCAGAAAAACGAACTTACAATTGCTCTTGCGGAGAAACTTGGCAAAGGTATTGCCGCGACAACCGATACTCATACAGGAAGAATTGGTAAAGTATACACTCTTGCAAAAGGAGATAATTTCAATGAATTTTTCAAAAACGTAGCGCAGGGAAAAAGTTACATTGTTCCCGAAGACCTTACCAGAGAGCTTTTGATCGACGAAATGAATACCTGGATAGATCTGATTTTTGAAAAAAGCCAGAAAAACAGGGACGTAGAAAGCTACCTTACCGGGATAAAATCTCTGGACACTATGGTCAAAATTTCTAGAAGTGAACTATTAAATTACTCTCCAAAACTTAACAGAACTGCAATGAACCTGCTCTATATGATATCAAACACAGGGCTTCCTGCATCAGTCTACATTCATTCGGCAGAGAATCTGGCAAAAGATATTGAAAGACAGATTGAAATCGAGAAACAAAATTAAAAGTGCAGTTTTCATTTTTTGTAATGACTTGAATTAGCCTGCATAAAAAGGGCTTTCCCCAGTCTATTTTTTGGATACGTAAATATCAAAAAGTTTATATTATGAAATTGTTTAGATTATTTAGCATAAAAAATGACTAATTGGTATTATTTTTAATTACTATCTAATATATTATTACTAATAATTACTATGATGGGAAAAGTTCCCGATTCGAAGATTAAGAATGTTACTCAAGAAGTAATTGGGATCTGTAGGAATATTTGCAGCCTGTAAACATATTTGCAGTCTGTAGGAATGTTTTTGAAACCTGGATGATAAGAGCTCAAAAAAGGGGAAAGCAGTAGATGAAACAAAAAATAAGACACTTAATGGGATTGGGATTAAAAATAAGATTAAAGCGAACGATTATCCTTACAATACTTGTTCTTACTTTTTGCTCAACCGTATTTTCTTCGGTAGCGGTAGGGCAGGAAGATTCTGAAAATAATCAACCAGTCTCGGAAGAAGGATTTTTTGACCGGTTAATCACATATATAAAAAACCTGTTCTCAGGAGAAGGAGAACTGCAGAGCTCAGGAGAAATTTCCAAAATCGGCGCTGCAGACATTCAGCAGTCAGCAGATTCTGAGACAGCAGTTTTGAGAATTGCAACTCCAGACGTAATAGAGTCTGCGTCCCTGGTTGGAGATACAGGTCTGGGGGTTTTTGCTCATCTTTCAAACCCACCACTCATGAAAATGGATGCGGAAGGACATATTGTAGGGCAGCTTGCAAAGAATTACAGTGTATCGGAAAATAACACGCAATGGACCTTCTACCTTAGAGATGACCTCTACTGGAGCGATGGGGAAAAAGTAACACCAGAAGATATTGAGTTCTCAATCCGCTACTACGGTGAAAAAACTCCCTGGGCAAGCTGGATCAATGATACCCTGGAAAACTCAACAGTTTCGGACGCCGACAATTCCGTGACCTTCAAATTTAACAAGCCCTACAACCAAGTCAGTATGGAATTTGCAACCTATGATATCCTTCCTGCTCATGTGTGGAAAAATATCGATGATCCGGTAGAATACACAAACAACGGCCCTTATGTCGGCTGCGGGCCCTACTATCTAAAACTGATAGACCTCAATGCCGGAAAACTAGTTTTTGAGAAAAACCCTTACTGGAAAGGAAAGGATCCTGAATTCAAAACTGTTGAGATCCATTTTTACTCAAATGTGGATGTTGCCACTCTGGCCCTTAAAAATGGGGAAGCTGACACTTACTATAAATATGCAGGATCATACCCTTACTCAAGTATTGAGGAACTTAATAAAACTGGAAATTTTGACTTCATGGAAAAGACCAGCATCGGGCTTGTTTTCCTTGCCCCCAATTTGAAAAAAGCCCCGTTTTCAGATGAGGAATTCCGTGAGGCTCTAGCCTATGCCATAAATTATGAAGAGCTTGCAAGGCTTGAAACCCTTGGGTACGGAGAAGTTCCGAATCGTGGTTTTGTGCCGTCATCCATGGAAAATTATAAGGAAACCGAAAAACTGGAGTACAGTCCAGAAAAAGCCAGAGAGATTCTGGAGAAAGCCGGATACTCGGACAGCAATGGGAATGGAATCCTGGAAGGAAAAGATGGAAAAGACATAAAGCTTGAAATTCTCATCCGATCTAATTACGCCCGCACAGGCGAACTTCTCGATGAATATTTTGAAAATATTGGGCTTTCTGCAGACCTCAAAACTGTGGATTCAGATACCTGGATTGCTCTTAAAGATAGTTACAATTATGACCTGACAGTAACGCGTTCCACTCCCTGGGGTATGCTTATGCATTCAAGTTGGGGAAGCGGCTACTTTGATTCCAGACGGACAGGCCAGGGAGTTATGCATAACGTAGAAGACCCTGGGTTTCTGAAGCTCTGCGATAACATACTTGCAACCACCGACTCTGCAGAACTTCAGAATTATGCATATGAGCTGCAGGACTATTATGCAGAGAATCTGCCTGCAATTCCCCTCTACTGGAGCAAGACGGTTACTCCATTTAACAGGCATTTCGAAGGCTGGTATGCGGATCCACTTTACGGGATATATAACCTGGATACTTTTACAAATGTAACGAAAGTGGAGGCGTAACACTTAGTCTCTGAAGAAGAAATCCGATTGAAGAAAATGGGTAATCAGAGCGATATCAGAGTAGCAAGAACAGAGTAAAAAGAACGATATCAGAGACGTCAAGGACAGAGTAAAAAGATCGACATCAGAGATAGTAGGAATAGAGTAAAAAGAGCGACGTCAGGGATATAGGAACAGAGTAAAAAGAGCGACGTCAGAAATAGAGCAATGTCAGAAATAGTAAGAAAAGTAATCAGGTATTTTGCCTCGTTGATGCTGATAATCGTCATCAACTTTACCCTTCCAAGAATCATGCCTGGAGATCCGGTAAAAAACCTGATTGGTGAAGACTTTTATGTTTCAGAAGAAGTGATGGAAGAACTACGAGCAGAACTGGGGCTTAATCTGCCCCTTTCCCAGCAGTTCACCTCCTATCTCTCCAGCCTCCTGCACCTTGACCTGGGGTATTCCTATCACCTCCATGCTCCTGTAGCAGAGATCCTTCTGAATAAGATGAGCTGGACACTGATTTTCGTAGGGGTATCAGTGGTTATCGGGTCCTTGCTTGGATGTTTTTTCGGTGCCCTTGCAGGCTGGAAACCGGAAAGAAAAGCAAGTCATTTTACCGGTTTCATTTTTGTGGTGCTCTCCTGTATCCCACCTTACTTTCTTGCCCTTCTGACCCTCTATATCTTTTCTTTTAAACTGGGGTTCTTTCCCTCCAAAGGCTTTTATGACACCCCTGAAATAGGAAGTGTGCTGCATCACCTTTTCTTACCTATCTGTGTAATGTCTGTCTTTTCAGCGTCCAGAAACTTTCTGGTCATGCGGGGAAGCGTAATTCAGGAAAAGGAGCAGCTTTATGCTCTGTATGCCAGAGCAAAAGGCCTGTACAATAACGATATACTTTTCAGGCATATCATAAAAAATGCCTCTCTCCCGATAATTACCCTGCTTGCCCTGGATTTTGGTTTTCTCTTCAGCGGGGCACTGTTTATAGAAATCATCTTTTCCTTAAACGGGATGGGGGTCATGATATACAATGCGATAATGGGAAAAGATTATCCTCTGCTTCAAGGAGCATTTCTGGTAATTGCCCTTACCGTTCTGCTAGCAAATATATTTGCTGACCTGCTCTATGCCTTAATTGATCCCAGAGTAAGAGGAGGCCTGGATGAATCAATCTGACTGTACTGACATTCCTTGCATGAAAGAAGCGAGCATTGAAGGTTTTTCTGAAAAACAATCCGAAGCTTACAACTTCGAATTTCCAAAAAAAACTTCTTTCTGGATTTTTCAGAAACAGAAAGGTTTCCAGGGACTATTTAACTGGATAGGTGTTCTTCTCTTTGTGCTTTTCATTTTTATGGCTCTTTTTCCTTCAATTTTTGCTCCTTATGCCCCAGAAGAGCGTTTCATGCCTTACGAAGCCCCTTCGGAAGAACACCTGCTTGGGACAAATGACATAGGAAATGATGTCCTTTCAGAACTGATGTTTGGGGCAAGGATCTCAATGACAGTAGGTTTTATGGCAGCCTTGATCTCAACTCTCATCGGGACTGCGTTAGGTCTCTGTTCAGGCTATTTCAGAGGGATCATTGATGAGCTGTTAATGGGCTTTACTGATGTTATCCTTGTTATCCCCAAAATCCCTCTTATTATAGTCCTTGGAGCATTTCTGAGGCCGAGTATCTGGATCCTGATAGCCATATTGGGGCTTCTTTCCTGGGAATCCACTGCCAGAGTCACCCGTTCAAAGACTTTACAGCTCAGGGAAGCAGGTTACGTAAAAAGTGCCCAGTGTATGGGTTTTTCCTCTTACCACATCATGAAATCAGATATATTCCCAAACATTATCCACGTCCTGTTTCCCAAGTTCATGCTGGCAACTGCGTCGGCAATGATTTCTGAGGCATCTCTTTCTTTCCTGGGACTTGGCGACGTAAGCATGAAAAGCTGGGGGATGATGCTTTCTTTTGCTTTTTCTCAAGGTGGTTTTATTCGGGAAATGTGGTGGTGGTATATGCCTCCAGGGATCTGTATCACCCTCTGTGTACTGTCTATCGCGTCGATAGGTTTCGGGCTTGAAGCAAAGGAAGAAGAACACTCCAGAGAAGGTGTAAACACGCTATGAAACCCCATTCCAGGAGCACATTGCTTGAAAGGAATAAATCGCTTGAAAGAAATCCATTGCTTGAAAGAAATCCATTGCTTGAAAGGAATAAATCGCTTGAAAGGAATCCATTGCTTGAAAGGAACGTATTGCTTGAAGTAAGGGACCTTGAGGTCTCATTTCAGGGACTAGAAACCGTAAACGTACTTTCGGGAATTTCTTTCTTGATTAAAGATAGTGAAACTCTGGCCCTTGTAGGAGAGACTGGATGCGGAAAATCTGTCGTCGCACATACAATTATGAACCTCCTGCCCCCTGAGTCAAGGGTAAAAGGGAATATAGAATTCAGGGGAAAAAACCTGCTAGGAATGCACGAAAGGGAAATGGCAAAGATTAGAGGAAAAGAGATTGCTATTATTTTTCAGAACCCCTCAATTGCCCTTAACCCTGTGTATTCCATAGGTCACCAGCTTGCAGAACCCATATATGTGCACCAGAGAGAAAAGAAAAAGACGGCACTTTCCAGAGTTGCATTAGCCCTGAAACGTATGGGTTTTGCGAACTTCTCCGAGTGCATGAACTACTACCCCTCATGGTGCTCAGGCGGGATGAACCAGCGCTTTTTGATTGCTGCGTCGACTATACTTAATCCTGCACTCCTTATAGCAGACGAACCCAGCAAAGGACTTGACAAAAAATGCATAGTAGAACTGGAAGCTGAACTTGGAAATCTGAAAATGGAACGAAATAGTGCCCTGCTTCTAATAAGCCATGACCTTGAATTTGTTCAGAGGCTTGCAGACAGAATTGCCGTTATGTATGCAGGGGAAATTGTCGAAATCGCCGATCCTTCAAGCCTTTTTGAGAACCCTTTACACCCTTACACCAGAGGTCTCCTGAACAGCCTGCCTGAGAAAGGCTTTATTCCCATACCAGGTTTTTCCCCGTCTCTTAGTAGCCTTCCTTCGGGCTGCAGGTTCCACCCGAGGTGCCCTTTAAGGGAAAAGCGCTGCACTCAAATCCATCCCGAAATTAAAGAAACTGGTCAAAGGACTGTGAGGTGTTTTCTATCTCCCTGAGAGCAGACAGCATATCAAAGACATACGGAAAAGGCCTGTTAAGCAAGGGAAAATGTATTTTCCGAGAAGTTTCTTTTGAGATTAGGTCTGGAGAGACCTTTGGATTGATGGGGCCTTCCGGGGAAGGAAAAAGCACTCTGGGGAGAGTTATTGCCGGGCTTGAGAAGCCCACATACGGTACTGTGTACTATGGGAGTTCTCCACTTCCTGAAATGAATAAAACCGAACATATAACTTTTCGCCGTAAGGTCCAGATAATGTTTCAAGACCCTACGGGCGCTTTTAACCCGAGGAAAAAAATAGGAAGTTCAGTTTTCGATGTCCTGAAACTCCTCCAAATTCCTCATATAGAACATGCCTCAAAAACAAAAGAGATGCTTATGACCATAGGCCTTCCAGAAGAGGTGCTTTCTCGCTATCCTTCGCAGCTATCAGGAGGCCAACTACAGCGCCTTGAACTTGGCCGAATTCTCCTGCTCGAACCTGAATATATCGTACTTGACGAGCCAACTTCAGCTCTGGATGTCTCGGTTCAAGCTCAGACCCTGCACATGCTTAAAAAAGTTCAGGCCGAGAAGAGTATAGGCTATCTCCTGATCTCTCATGATGAAGCTGTTATCCGTTTCATGTCAGACAGCTGCGGATTGCTTGAGAACAGGCAGTTGAGATTAATTGATTGATGTCTCCCAAAACCTTAATTTCTCATGACTACCAGTACAAACTTCTTTACAAGTCCCTTTCCTTACAAGTCCCTTTCCTTACAAGCTCCTTTTCTTACAAGCTCCTTTTCTTACAAGCCTCTACAAAAGTACTGAAAACTAAAGATTTAAAATTAAAGATTCAAAACTAAAGATTCAAAAGAAATCCAGAATCTTTTCAGGGCTTTCAAGCACGGTAATTCCCTGCAAGCTTTTTACGATCTCAACGTTGCGCATATCCACATCCCGGACCAGGACTTCCACAGGCCCGCCTTTGATAGCTTTATAAGGGCAGAGTTCCTTGCAGATCCCGCAGCCTTTGCACTTAAGAAGGTCTATCTGGTCTGTGAAACCGTTTTTCTCAGTTATTGCTCCATGAGGGCAGTTTTCTCTTGGAGGACAGTCTTCGCAATGTCTACACTGTTTTCGGTCGATATTATAGGGCATTTCTGATATGATTGAACCTTCAATATCTACAGGCACAATATAAACAGGCACTCTTCCTTTTACAGCCTGGGCAACGGCATTGGTAACAAGGGAATCCGCAATTCCATAAGCGATTTTCGAAACCGTGTTTGAGGTTGCAGGCGTGACAAATAGGGCGTCATATCGGTCAAGACCGAAGCGTCCGACCTTAGGAGAACTCGAACCCTGCTCGCTTTCCCGGAAGATTTCTTCGAGGTAGTCCCCGCCGGAGATTTTAACAAGCTTTTGCTCAAGCCCGTACATGCGCAGTACCTCCTCTCCAGCCCTGGAAATAAATGTGTTTACGGAAACTTCAGGGTTTCGGAGCTTGATTTCCTTAAAAACCTGGTAACTGCGGTCCAGGAAATGCCCGGCACCTGTAATGCCCCATGCGATTCTCTGAAAACTCATGAAAATAAGTCATGCCAGAGGGGGATAATATAATTTTCTAAAAAAAGAGTCAGGATAATGAAAACGAGAAGTCACAAATTTTAACTGAGAAAGATAAATTATAAACTTTATCTGGGAGTTTATCCGGGGAGTCGATCACAGCTAAACGATCCCAATAATAAAGTATTCACAGCTCCAGTACCTCATAAAGCAATTTCATAGCTTTTTTCTCGTTTTCTCCCCCGCACTTAGAAGCCAGTGATTCATAATGGCGGATCAGTTTGAGATATTTTTCGTCCCCTGTAAGCTGATAGCGGGTTGCATGGACAGTCGCCTCAAGCACTGCGTTGAATCCCCTGTTGGGTACAGGCAAGCTTTTCCAGTTAGCTTCATTGAAACCTGCTTTTACAGGAATAAGGTCGGCCACAAGAGCATGATCTGTACTCTTAAGATCAGTACATTCGAAAACGACCCAGGTTAAAGCTTTTTTAAGGATTGGAAAACTGAGCCCATGGACAGTCACATAGTCAAATTCGGAGGGATCCAGATCGAAAAAAGTCGAACGCACAAGGAGCAGAGGATCATACACTACGTTTGCGGCAAGATACTTTTCTTTTGAGACATTTTCCCAGGTGTGGGTGCCTTTGAAAAGCCGGACAAAAGTTCTTCCATTTTTTACGATTATTCCGATAGGGGCAGCATTGGGGGATTCCAGACCAGTGGTAATTATTGTTTCGGAAATGCCTTCCCTGATCCCAAAGGAATATAAATCGATAGAGTCAAAAGCTGACGATTCGCTTCCGTTTATTCTACGTTCAGGAGAAAATCCGGTCAAAAGCGCAGTCCCCCCAGAAGGGCAATGAAAAGCCCGGCTATGATGATATCGGCTGTTGAACCCGGGTTGATTCTCTTTTTGAGAAGTTCGGAGTCAAACTCCTGTACAGCAGGAAGCAGAACTGCAAAGTTTCTGGTGGTATTACCTAAAGATTCAGTATTACCTGAAGCCTCCTCCCAGGCCGAGAGAATCTCGCCTGCTCTTGAGGAAACATAGTCCGCAGTATCTTTATCAAATTTGGTCTCGATGAAGGTATCCCTGTGCCGGGACAGCAATTTCAGAAAGGTATACACAACGGCTTCGTTAATACCTGTGCCTGAACAGTTCGAAACTGAGTTCTCAGCTCCCGGATTTTGAGCCTGCATGAACTCTGTTATGCATTTTGCTCCTTCAAGGCAGCTTCCGAAGCCTGTAACCCATTCATTTGCAATCAGGTCATATCCCCTGGCAATATCCATAAGTTCGTAAAGGGTAACGTCCTGATCCCTTAATTTGTCTGTTGATTTGGGGTCTCCAAGGCTGAATTCATCCACGCTGTTAACTCTCACTCCTGCCACTTCGAAAGCCCTGTAGAACTCTACAGCGTCCTCACTATCTGTTGCCTGAACAAAAGCATGTGCATGTGCAGCAAGGGCTTCGAATTCATCTGGTAAGAGCTTATAAGGGGCTTTTCCACAGGAGTCGAATAGTTCGCCTGCAGCCATTGAAAGAGGAATAAGTAGCAGAAAGGCACCGAAATGAGTATTTCCTCCTTTTTGCCAAGCAGAACTTTCGCAAACGGCACTTCTGATAAGTGCGCCTATCCCGTTCCTGCTTCTTGCAGCCAGCTCAAGGACGGGGTAAACGCCTACTGAAGACGCTATAAAATGCTCAAAGCAGGTGTCAGGATAATTATGTTCCCTATCGACGTTTCCTGGCTTTGGAGAAGCCGAGACCTCAAGTAACATAGCAAGCTGGGCGCAACGGGCAATAAGATTTGAAATCTGTGGGTTTTTTTCTGCCAGTTCAGGTATCTGGCAGGTAAAACCATTATTAATGGGATTCATTTACCGGAATTCTGGCATGATCCAGTACGTATTCTGCCAGTTGCTTTTTAAGCTTCATGTATTCTACGTCAGAGAGACCAATTGTGTTTAACACTCCGTCTCTGATCCAGCAGGGCTTGGTGATTTTACAACACCAGACAAGGCTTCCAAAGCATGTGTCCTCTCCGTATTCCAGCATTGTGCCTTTCGCAAAGTCAAACTTTGTCCTGGCAAACTCCTCTGCCGTATATCCAAGTTTTCGGAACTTTTCATGTACAGGACAGGGTTTTACAGGCAGGCAGCAGAAAGCTAGTCCCCTGAAGTCCCCTTCGCTGCAAACGTGCTTGGGGGCATTATACCAGCCTATTGACTGCTGGTAAGAGGTAACGTTTTCTACCAGTTCCTGTATAAGCCCGGAATTTTCAAGGACACCCCTGGCAGCGGAGACCATATTGGCTCCTCGGGTAAACATCTCTTTTGCTGACTCAAAGTCCTTGACCGAATTGTTTCCGATCAGGAAGAGCCTTGTAGCGTCTCTGTAATTAAGAATTGTATCAAGATCGGCACCGAAGTCTTCCATTCCGGCATCAACGTGTATGATATCCGCACCTGCCTTATCGATAAGCCTTGCAAGTTCGATATCATTTACCACGTTTGCCCTTACTTTTACTGAAAGCACAACTCCGGTTTCCTTTATCGCTTTGATCCATGCCGAAAGCCTTGGAAGGTCGTGGAGAAGAGCTTCTCCCATCCCGGCTTCGAGCATTTCGGGCTGCCTGCAGTGAGCATTTAACTCAAGGATTGCTCCTTCTTCTTTGACTATTTTTGCAGCTTCAATGAGGGGTTCAAGTGTAGTACTCCTTACATTTACCGCTATGGCACTTCCGGACGTTACTGCCCGGATTTCCTTTTTTATAAGCTCCATCGGTTCATCGGAAATGAACTCTTTTCTACCCCGGGCTACGAGGGCTGAAGCAACAGCTATTGAAGCTTTATCCAGGTTAAAGGCTCCAAGAATTACCAGCCCGGCATTGCTTGCATACTGGTTGGCAAAAGCACTATCGACAATTCCTGCCATAGGCGCCAGTGCAATCGGGTTTTTAAAACGAACATATCCAATATGCAAATCGAACAGACAATCACTCATGTTTTACCTCTTGAAAATAAGCCTGAAAACTGATATGAATTATAGCCATTGCCCGAGATTAAAGTATCTATAAGATTTTTCGGACAAGCCTTGAAGATGGAAAAGGTCCACCCATAACTTACGAAGTATAATACATATATATTAATATTTGGACGCACCCCAAACACACAAAATTTATATAAACTATGGGGAAGGGGCATATCTGTAATCGCCCAGTGAAGAAAATAAAATATGGCAATATTTAATAAAAGTATTATATCATTCCTGTAGAAAAACATTTCTCAGTCGTACAATCTATTTAAGTCTTAAAACTCTTCTCAATCTCAAAACTCTTCTCAATCTCGAAACTCTATTCGATCTTTTGTAGATTAAGCATCCCAAAAATATATATATTTAAAAAAATATATAGAGGCCACCAAAAGGTAACATGCGAGAGAGGCTGGACGGCTGACGGGCCTTCGGGTCTGAGGAAAGTCTCCCCACCGCTCCGGATACACGAACATCTGTAAAGGATGTCGGGCGAGAGCCCGGGCCCTGGCACAGAAACGATAACCATCCTCTGAAAATGCGATGATGCGGAAGCTGAGATCTCAGGGTAAATGGATGAAACGGCGAACCCTCGTGGGTGCAAGTTGGAAATCGGGGAGAAGAGAATTCCGGACTCTCCCGGTTGTTTTTGGAAACGCATAGCCGAATGCCGTCACTGCAAGAGTCCTCAGGACCATTTCCTCCACTGATGGGTGATAGGAAATCTTTGCAGGAACAGAAGGGAGCTTACGTGCCTCACTCGCATAAACTTACTTTCCTTTGTTCCTTTTTCTACTCGTTTTTTCTTTATTCCGGTTTATTTATTTTTTTTTCCGTGATTTTCATTTCTTTATTCGTTTTTCTGTTACTTTGATTTCCTTTATTTGCCTCTATTTTTTTAAATCAGTCCTTATCAGTTCCTTCCAGTTTAAGAGACTTTATTTTGGAGACAGGTTCGACCAGGCAGAAGTTCAACAGTAACCAGCGGACATAATCTTTGTAATTTCTATTGGTTACCACCTCATCCAGGTACTTATCCAGGATCTCCCTGTTGCTAACAGCCAGTTTGAAAGAGGTCTCAGGAAAACGATGCATTATTTTATCCAATTTAAGAGAACTGGCAAGATAATTCCCGAATTCCTGCCTGCAACTGGATTCATAGGCTTTAAGGCTACTTAACTTCTGGCTGTACATGACAAGGTCTGCAACGGCCTCCGCAGCAAGCTGCCCTGACCTGATTGCATATGAAAGACCTTCTCCTGTGAAAGCATCTACAAATCCGGCAGCATCCCCACTCAGAAGCAGCCTTGAATTGAGGATTTTTCTTTTTATCCCGCCTTTGGGGATAATATGGTAGCGAACCGGAAAGTCCCCTGATAAGCCGTTTTCCTCCAGAAAATCCAGCAGTATTTTTTTCGGATGCTCAAGATATTGGGCTGTCCCTATAATTCCTACGGAATAATATCCGTCATGGGGAAAGATCCAGCCATAACCTCCATGTGCAACCCCGAAATGAATCTCTATAGTATCCGGAAACCGGTTCCTTATTGCTTCATCGTCATCGGGAATTTCCGAAACCAGTCCCAGTCCATATCCTGTTTTTTTATCTTTCGGCCTTACTTTGTACTTAAGGGTTCCACCCGAACCTTCTGAAATAAGAACGAACCTCCCCAGATAGGTATTATCTGTGGTTCTGACTTCAACGCAATCTTCTTTTTCAACCAGGTCAAGAACCTCTTCTTCGGTATGGACCTCAATTCCGGTCTCCCTGGCTTTGTCAAGCAAAAAGTTATCAAAGACTTTTCTGGAAACCAGCAGAGCCAGGTTATTTTCTTTCATTCCTTCTACAAATCGGTCTCTGAAGTGAACTCTTACCTTTGGGATATTTCTCTCAATTATGGACTCAGGGAGCTCGAAATCCAGGCAAGATAAACAATAAGAAGAAATAGCCCCTCCACAGGGCTTATACCTTGGGAAATTTTCTTTCTCGATTAAGAGGGTTGAAAGTCCCCTTTTTCCGGCTGTCTGTCCTGCCGATGCTCCTGAAGGTCCTCCCCCTACTATGATCAGATCGTACATGCTAAGACACCCGCTTGCGGAATAAGTGTAGCTATATGCAGACAGGAATAATCTGCCCTTAAAATATATTAAGGCTGGAACAATAAAAAGACCGAAGATACAAAAAAATCTGTAAAAGTTTCTGTAATAGTTCTCTGTAAAAGTTCTTTTATTCTATTACCTGAGTTTGAAATTCAGGAGGGACCAGCGCAAGTAATCTTTATAATCAATCTTGAAATCCATAACCTCAAGATATTTGTCCAGGATTTCTCTATTGTCTATAAACATTTTGAAAGATCTTTCTGGGAAACTATGGATTAATTTGGAAAAAATACGAGAATACTTAAGATGAGTCCCGAATTCTGTCTTACAAATAGATTCGTATTTATGAAGATCTTTTAGCTTTCCTCTCTGCTGACAAATCTCAGCAAGTACGCTGGCGGCAAGCTGCCCTGATCTAATGGCATAGGCAAGTCCCTCACCTGAAGAAGCATCTACAAACCCGGCAGCATCTCCGCTTAGAAGAACCCTTGAGCCCACCACTTTTCTTTTAATTCCTCCCCAGGGAATTTTATGCCCGTGAAGTTTATACTCTCCGGAAAAACCATTATCCTTAAGGAAGTTAAGCATGGACTCTTTAGGATGTGTGAAGTCCTTAACAACCCCACCAATTCCAACGGAATAATAGGTTTTATGAGGAAAAATCCAGCCGTATCCTCCTCTTGCAATTCCAAAATGCAGTTCTAAGGATTTTCCGAGGCGTTCTT
>NZ_LZPK01000031.1:0-35236 GCF_001729375.1 Methanosarcina sp. A14
AATATCCTGGTTTGAAAGTGCTATGAAAATTAGAAGAGTGGCAGTGACAGAATACTTAAGGAATCCCCAATACACGTTAAATTAATTCAAATATTTGAAAGTTTGGAAAAAACAATATGCTAGGAGCCAACTGCGTAACTCCTACTACAATGAACGCCCTTGAAAATGTCTGCTATCCAATGCATTTTAACCGGATTAGCCGTTCCCAACAAAAACAGAGAGCAACTGAACTTCTTAACATGGTTGAACTTGGAGATAGAATACATCACCTGCCTTCTGAGTTATCTGGAGGAGAACAGCAAAGAGTATCCATAGCCAGGGCTCTTGCAAATAACCCCAGGCTTATTCTGGCTGACGAACCTACCGGAAACCTTGATTCGGTTACCGGGAAAAAAATCACAGATCTTATGAAATATATAAATAGAGAACAGAAGGTTAGTTTTGCCGTTGCGACCCACGCCCATGAAATGGCCAGCGTTGCAGATAGGATTGTGAAGTTAAGTGATGGTGAGCTCACTTCCTGAGAGTTTAAACTGGAGAAGCCTACATTATTGTTGCAAGACATTTGGAGTTTTGTTCGAGGAGAATCTCAAAATCTATTAAAATCCTTAAACATACTTTGAATCCTTAAACATACTTTGGCACCCTTTTCTTCAAAAGGATTTCCAAAATAAAATTATTATCTCCAATTTTAAATTGATATGCTATGGAGCTCAAAGAGAGTAGAACCTTCTACTCTTATTTCTCATTCTTTAGATATCGAGTTTTACTGTACTTAATCTATTAATTCATTTTTTTACATTTCGCTCTCATTTTATACTCGCAGAGAGATACTCGGCTTTTTGACATAATGTTTGTTCCTTTCGGGCTGCACAAAACCATAACTCCTGGGTTTAGCCCGATAATCCAGATTTTTACAGCCCTTGAAACCATTGCTGCAAACCTTTTCTGGATACCACCACTTGTAGGGTAGATAAATGAAAAGTACCGCTGACTTTTCGTGAAAATAAGCAGTACATGAAAAAAATTATATATCCTTATTCTGTAGTACATATGTAGCCAAAACACTACATATGGTGTAGTAACAGGCATTTACAATTAATTACAGGTTACAAACAAAGAAAAACATGAGTGAAGGTGTAAAAATGAGAAAAGCAATTATAGCAATTCTTCTGGGAATACTGTTTATAGGGGTTTCCGGAGCAGCAGTAGTCAGTGCAGTTGCTTCGGATAATGCAGGGACAAACTATGGTTCTGGATCAATGCACAGGTGGGCTGCAAGAAACATGGATTCTGGCCCACGTTACGGCAACTTTTCCGACTGTCCTTATTTCAACTCAAATAGTACTGCGGAACTTGAGGTTAAGACTGTAGATGAAGCACTCGAAATCGCAAAGGCAAAAATAGATAGCAACATTTCCAAAGAGGACATTTCTCAGATGCGTCGCTGGTGGATTGTTTCCTATCAGGATCAAGACGGAGTTTACAAGCAGGCAAGAATTGATTCCTTCAGCGGTGAAGTGTTTACCGATTATCCTTTTGCACAGGAGCACAGACAGGCAACAGATACGGCAGAGGTCAGGGCTACTGTAGGACAAATGCCTGCTAAGAGCAACAGCGCTTCAATATTAATTGAATATTGAAGCCATCCCTAATACTATCCTTTTTATTTATTTTTTTAGGTTAATTCTTCGAGTTACAGGTTAATTCTTCGAGTTACAGGTTAATTCTTCGAGTTACAGATATTCTTTGAGTTACAGGTTAATTCTTCAAGTTGCAGGTTAATTAGTCAATTTATTGCCTTTTTATCAAAAATTTCTAATGGATTTTTATATTTACAGTTACCTTTTTCCGGATATTCTTTTATATTTATGGTAGCAATATCTGAGAAAAAAGTCGGTAGAACAAGAAAAACCGATAATCTCAAGAATATCTGTTATTTTCGAGGTGGAAAGCTTGAATGGCATGGGATATGGCATAACTGGTTCCTTTTGGGGATTTCTCCTGAATCTCCTAATCATTTTTCTTATAGTAGGTGTGGCGATAGTGCTGCTGAACAGGTCCGGGTACACAGCTCCGAGGGATAATGAACGAATTATCAAAATGGAAAAAGATATAGAAGAAATCAAAAAAACAGTGGAAGATATAAAATCCAAGCTGGAAGAAATCTAAAGCTTTATGTCTGCTGCAGGCTCTGGAGACCTTCCGGGCCAAGTGCAACCAAAAGTATGCGAGGACATTCTGGATGACAAAATCACTTCAGCAAATAGTGGATATTGGCGAGGCTCTCTCTCATCCCGTAAGGCTTAAACTGCTTTACCTGCTGGCTGAAAGGGAGAGGTATGTGTACGAGCTCGCCAAGGACCTGAATCTCTCAAGGCAGGTAGTAAACCTGCATTTAAAACGCCTGGAGAAAGCCGGATTTGTTGAAAGTGATCTCAGACTTGAAGATGATGATCTCAGGGCCAAGAAGTTTTATCGCTTAAAGGAGTTTAAGGTTTCTCTCGGAATGGAAGATTTAAAAAGGATTTTCGAGTGAAGTCTGGATTCTACTTTATTCATATATTTTTTATATTATTAATTTTTTACTGCCAGTGTATTATATAAGTCTCAACCTTCTGAGTTTCAGGATCTGATAATTCTCAACAGGAATATATTTAGGCGCACTATAATACTCTTTGGGGATTGGTATGGTTGGTGCGATTGATGAAAGTCTGGAGCTTTCAGAGGCTGTACTCAAAGAAATACTCGATTTGTATAAGGACATACGGGAGCTTTCTGATGAAGAAATCCTATCCTGCTCTTCGGATAGGCCCGAGAAACTGTTCATGAAGCTGGATTCTTTAATTACCCGGGACCTGGAAAGTGATTTAGTTTTTATTCTTCTGAATAAACAGGAGCTGAAACCGATTTTCGCTCACCTGAACCTATTCAGGAATTTATATACGGTAAGGTTGGAAACCGGATATGCAAAGGAAATTCTTGCGAGCCAATCTCCCTGAATGTCCTTGAGGAATTTCCCTTTTACAAAAATTACCTCAGGCTGGTCCAGGCAGAATTCGAAGGTTTCAAACTAAAAGCCGGGGATAGAGTTATTTTCCTCGGAAGCGGGCCTCTTCCCCTGACGCTTATCGTTTTCTTCAAATATCATGCAGTAAAAGGCACAGGGATAGAGCAGAATCCTGAAAGGGCAAAGATTTCAATAGAAACGCTTGACAAGCTCGGGCTTTCTAAAGATATCACCATAATTAACGGAAGCCATTTTTCTATGAACCCAATTGATTTTCTAGATCTGGGTATCGGGGTAAAGGCTTTCATAATAGCTGCACAGGCCGGACCTAAAAAAAAATTCTTGATTATTTATTAAAAGTAATACCTACAGGCTGCAAGATTTCTTACAGGATCTACGAAAAAGGCTTAATGAAACTGTTAAACCGGGACTTTCTGCTTGATTTGCCAGACGGTTACAGGGAATATAAGCGAATCCGGCCCGAACCTCCTGCATATAATACAGTCATCATTCTGGAAAAAAAGAGTAATTGCTCCGGAATTCCGGAGTAGTAACAGACTATTAACAGATTGTTACAGATTATTAACAGACGATTTTAACGGATTATTTTTCCTTTATCGGAACCTGAATTTCAGTCATAAGCTCCTCTTCAGGAACTTCTGCAGGGACATTGAAATACAATTCCCTACTTGAGCCTAGAGTTTCAAGATTATTTTCCCTGGCATACCAGAAAATCAGATTGTAACCGGCTTTGACTCCTGAATATAGTTCCTTGATACATATTTAATCCCAGTACACGGTATAAGATTTAACAGTCCCCATTGGTAAGTTATACCATCCGCCGCTATTAAACAGGTATTGCGGCTTATATATACTACCCTTGACAATATTAACAATACAGTCTCCATTATATGGTCCACCACCCTCAAGACTGTTAGTGCAGTCAATGAAGATCAACCCACGGTCTGTTGTATTAAATGCATTACACGCATGACCAGCATTATCAGTAAAACTGATATCCACATATGCACAGTTATAGCCCGCGATTTCGGCATTGTTTTGAACTTGCTCTGCAAAATCAGCACATACAAATTTATCTAAAACATAATTGCATTTGTCGGTCTGATCTGTTTGTAAGAAGTTAAGAACCTCTTGATACGTTGGGTTTTTTGCACTAGAATTTTGCTTCAATTTGATTATATGTCCATCTCCACCGATAGCATACGTATTATAGTTAATCCAGAGTGTAGAAGATGTAATTCTTGTTTCATTCTTTTCTATTAGATCAAAGTCCTTGGAATCAGTAATTATTGAGTTTAGATCGGGTACTTCAGATTCAAACACTGGTATTTTATTACTTTCATTCGTAGCTGTTATTGCTGCAGCTAGCCTAGGCATATTCAAATTAGGTACAGATAATGCAACTGAAATTACAATAAAATATATACAAAGATGCACAATAAAATTTTCGAGTTTTTGTCTTGTGCCATACTTAAACCAAACAGAATACCACTTTAAAACTCGGTACACATGTCGAATAATAAAAATTCCAAAATAAATAAGCAGAATGTAACCAACAGGTAGTTGTGGTAAAAATTTAGAGTTTAGCCATGCGACATTTTGATAGACAATTGAAAATACCATTAACATTAGGCCGAATCGTATAGCGCCGTCCCTTGTTAATTTCCAATTCCAATAAACTGTCATAATACACCACCCCATAAATATATTTACCACAATGTAAAATAATTTTGAAACCGAATTATATATTTAAATAGTTTTTGATAAATATTAACATTTGCACACAAGCCACGATCTAAGTGCTTTCTAGGTTTTCAACTATACATCCAAAACTATTAAATGATATGCATACAGTTTATTTATTATCTTTTTAAACTAAGGGGGGATTTATATAGCAACAAATAAAGGCGATGGAAGAGTTGGCGCCATAAAAGATCGGTTCCAAGCATTTAATCCAAAAACGGGTCTATGGGTTAAATTTGATGCTGTGACAGGTAAAATAATGGGATTGCAAAAAACAAAATATAAAAATGTTAGGATAAAATAGAAAAAAGAGTTTGATGTAAAGATTACAAGCTTTTGATTCTATGAGGAGGGATTTATTCCCTTTTTCCTTATCTTTTTAATCTTTCTAATACTAAGGTCCCGTCTCAGAATAAACTACGCAGATTTCCAATTGGACGCTTTGATTTTCACTATCACGGTCGTCAATCAAAGTTACAATTAATTATAAGTTGCATAGGTTATTTCGTCGCGGGTACTAAGTAATTCATCCCCATCTCTTTTTGAAATAGGGATTGATCCAATGCTAGTTTTCAACTTATAAGGTTATTATTACATAATCCTTGATACCCACCCATAAGTGAAACATATTAAAACATATAGTGAGTTAAGAACTTTACTTTAAATACATTTCCAAATCGCAAAGAGGAACTATGTCTATATCTCTATAAGATTCAATATCTTCTTTTATCAACGTTATTAACAAGCCTTTAACTTTTCTATGATTTTTAAAGCCGAATTCGTTTTGTTTTTCTTGGAAGTATGTCACTCTATCTATGTGTTTATTGTCAATTTCATCCTTAATACCTCTTAGCAGAGATTCGTTTTTGTCTTTAAGATTTAAATATATCCTGGCTTGAACGAATTTCTCTTACATTCGACTACAAGTAATAATTCGTCGTCATATGGTATTAAATCTATTTCCCGCTTAGCTGGTTTCCCTTCTTTTTCGAACTCAATTTTTTGCCTGACTAGTTCGTGTTTATATACGGGATGTTTCAAACTAAAACCGTTTGATTCAAAAATTGCTTTAACGTCATTTTCAAAATCGTTGCCTAATAAATACGAATTCGATTTGAAACTTTCTTTGTCTGTACCAAATTTTATTAAACTTATGATAAAAAGAAGAGTTTCAGGACAAACTAATATTTTATTTTCGTACTCTACAAGCAAGGGGAATTCCTTATAATCGTCTTCAGAAGAAATTAAAATTCTCCGTATTTCAATGAAATCTAAGCCTTTTGAATCACATAAATTTTTAAATTTGCCAATTTCTATTTCATAAAGAAATTGTTCCTCTCCTAATCTTTCGGATAAACTTTTAATTTCCTGAATGCTTGCTTCGATAATCAAATCAATAAAGTCGATAATCTTCGCATTTTTGCCTATCTCTTCAAAAGAAAAAAATCTTTATTATAGTAAACACTGTGAAATGAGTTGTAAATTATTTCAAACGATTCTGATCTAAATGACTTTTCAATATTTAATAGCTTTTTTTTCCACTTTTCTTTAGCCTTTTTTCCAGCACGTTCTATTTTGAATTCTATGGATTTCTTCTCTTTGAGATATTTCTCTACTTAGTGCTTGTTTTATCCTTAATTTGGTCAAATGTTTCGTCAGGACCCATTTGGATTGTTTTTAGCATTTCTAAATAATACCGCCATTGCTGAGTAGGAAAAGCCACATACGTTTTACCTTCGGTCTCGATGGTTTTATGAACATAGTCAAGTGTTGTCGTTGAATCCACTTCAAAAAGACAAAAGTGCCCTTCTTTTACTTTAACTAAAAGATTCTCGGATTGAATTATACATGCATAATATCGAAATAATTCAGAAAGGTTTTGTGCCGTGAACTGTTTTGACGATCTATTGTTATAATTGCCTTTAATGCAATCTCTTATTATAAGACTAGACCATAAGATATTTTGGACGTGGTTATTTTCCATCTTACTTATGTTTCTTGATTCCATCTCTCTTGAATTAAGAGCTGCAAAGAGCAAAGCACTTTTGGAAAAGGTTCGTGCAACTGCTAGTGCGTTTTCTCGAGTTTCTGTTATGTAGTTTTCACATACATTTATTGCTTCGTTTATTTCTAAAGGATTTAAACCAAAACAAAAAGGACACCAATAAGCATATGAATTTTCAAAAATTTTACTGATGAATAACTCTCTTCCACAAGTTTCGCAATTAACTTCATACATATTTATCATAACACCAGAAGATATCATTAAGTTTTTCATGAAATTTTTCTGGTAATAAGCCATAAAATTATGCAATTATGCTTCTGGAAAACAGTACCCTTTTGGAAAAAAGAACTGCTCCAGAGAGCTGGAGCAAGGAATAAATTACTTCTCCTTTATCGGGACCTGAATTTCAGTCATAAGCTCTTCTTCAGAAACTTCTTCAGGGTTATTGAAATACAATTCTCTGTCAGGGCTCAAGGTTTCCAGGTTATTCTCCTTTGCATACGAGAAAATCTGGTTGTAACCGGCTTCGACTCCCGGATAAGGACCTCGGTAGACCACTGAGATAGCTCTTATGGCAGGCAGGGTTTTCACTTCCATTTTCGGGTCTTCGACTGAGATCCTGCCAGATACAGGCATGGCAATCTCGATATCAGCCCCGATTTCTTTGTATTCTTCGTCGTGGCAGAGGAACATAACAGGCCCTGTAACTTTTACACGGTTTCGCTGTTTTTCAGGGCTGCCGACGCTTGTGCAGATTTCGCCTATAAGTTTTCCAATAGTTGCCACAAAAGTTCCTTTTTCACGCTTGCTTATTACTCGCATCTCGGGTATTTCTTTTATAACGGGTTCTGTAACAGACATTTTGAATAACTCCATAACTTTTCCATTGTGTTTGCAGGCGCCCTGCAAGATCCCTTCGATCCTTTGCAGCTGTCCGATTTCCAGTCGAGTTTGCGCAAGTCTCTTCCTGAAGCCTGTTCCTATGTACTCGAAGTCTCCTTTGCTTTCCGCATCCAGAAACAGGGAAATTTCTTCCAGTGAAAATCCGAGGAAGCACAGAGTTTTAATTTTCATCCCTTGTTCCAGCTGGGAAACGGTATAGTACCTGTATCCCGTAAAAGGGTCCTTTGCTTCCGGAACAAGCAGCCCTTTCCGGTCATAGAGCCTGAGTGCTTTTTGCGAGAGACGAGTCATGAAAGAAAACTTACCGATTGGAATCTGATCTACTGACATCTTGCTCAATCCAGTAATTATCCTGAAATTAGATAAACAACCTTACTTTTCCCCGGGGGAGACTTCCGCGTTAAGATGGTAAAAAGAGTATTTACTTCTTCCAGGGAAATCCAAGGGCGCACAGGGCTTTGATTTTCACTCCTTGCTCTATTTTTGTCATGAATATTCTATAAACCTGTTTTATTTTAAATCATTAGAGTTTTCAGGATCTCTTTTCAGATCAGATACGAGATTTACTGTTTCAGATACGAGATTCATAAATCAAATATTGAGTTTCGGGAAAGCTTGTTAATTAACCATCTTTTAATATAATAAATTCAATATAAATTTGCATAGAGGATAGCTTTTTACTATTTTTTTCGGAAAGCACGTGGACTAGGAGAAGAGAGAACATAGAAGACGGGGGACATTATGGAAAAGAACTATAATATTGTAATTATTGGAACTGGAACCTCGGGCAGAACTTTTGCAGATAATGTGGCACATTCAGGATTAAAAACAGCAATTATTGACTCGAAAGAGTAGGGAGGAATATCTCCTCCCAGAGGCTGTGATACTAAAAAAATGTTTACGGATCTCGCCGAGATAATTGATTCAAACAATCGATTGATAGGTAAAGGTATGGGGACAAATCGTTCTATAAAGATTAACTGGTCTTCTCTTCTCGAATTCAAGAAGAAAGCTACTGAAGAATGTCCTGGAAGAATTGAGAGCTATTTTGTTGAAATGGGAATCAATACATACCACGGGAAAACTTATTTTGAAAATCAAAACACAGTAGTTGTTGGAGAAGACAAACTTAAAGGGGAACATATTTTTCTTGCTACAGGTTCAAAGCTTAGAAAACTCAACATTTCCGGAGAAGAGTATGTTACCACAAGTGAAGAGTTTATGAAGACCGAAAAGCTCCCTGAAAGAATTATCTTCATCGGAGACTGTCATATCTCCTTGGAGTTCGCTCATGTTGCACGAAGAGCCATGTCGGAGGTTACAATTCTGCACAGAAGTGAAAGGCTCCTGAGGCACTCTGATGCTGACATGGTAGATTTGCTTATTAAAGAGACCGAAGCCGCAGGAATTAAGATTCTTATGAATAAACCAGTAGACTCGATCGAAAAAGATGCTAATGGTTTTCTGGTTAGAACTGGATCTAAATCAGGAATCGAGTCAGAAACCCGGAGCTTCCGTGCGGATATGGTAATTCATGGAGCAGGTCGCGTCCCGAAGATAGAGGAGCTTCATCTCGAAAAAGCTGGGATTAAGATTGAAAAGGGAGCTATTGTAGTTGATAAGTACATGAGGACCTCAAACCCTCGAGTCTATGCAGGTGGAGATTGTGTATCAGAAGGTATGAAACTTACTTCTGTAGCAGCTCTTCAAGGAGAAGTTGCAGCAGCTAACATCCTTAATGAGAATAGTGTCGAAGTGGATTATACAGGTATTCCAAGTGTAGTTCATGCAATACCTATCCTGGCTTCAGTAGAAACCAGTAATGCTAAAGACAGTGACAAATATAAAGTGATTTACCAGGACAGAAGCAACTGGTACACAACCCGAAAAGCAGGAATGGAGTTTGCAGCTTCAAAAGTAATTATTGATGAAACAAATGACCGTATAGTGGAAGCTTATATCCTGGGTCCAAATGCTGAAGAAGCTATCAATATTTTCGCTGCTGTAATACGGCTTGGACTCAAGGCGTCGGACATAAAAAAGCTGGTATTTACCTATCCTACTACATGTTTAGATATTCGCTATATGCTATGAATTCCGACAGGACCCAAACTCAAGAAATCATTGAAATTCGGATACTTAAGTTTACAAAAGATCCAGTTTCGTAAACTGAGCATTGTGTGAAAATTCGATTTTACTATTTTTCAATTTTGTACTGGTACCGCAAATCTTATACAGAATTCAGTTCCAGAATCTCTTTTTAACTCAATTTCACCTTCTAATTGATCTACCAGGGTTTCCACTAACTGTAAGCCAAGAGAATTGGAGTCTTCTAAATTAAACTCATCAGGAACACCAATCCCATTATCCGAGACTGTTAATACGAAATCAGTGCCGTTATAACTTTCTTTTGTATTTCCTTGTTCGTTGTTTACGTGTTTTATAGAGCATTTTTTGTGAAGTTTGATTTGAATTTTCCCGTTATCTCTGCCTAAAAATGCGTACTTAAGGGAATTTGAAACAAGTTCATTAATGATTATTCCCAACGGGACGGCAATATCCATATCGAAGAAAATGTTTTCTTCCAGTTCAATGTTCAGGCTCGTGTTGACATTTCCAAGTTTATAGGTATGGAACAGATTTTCAACAAGCCTTTTAATATACGAAGAGAAGTTTAGTATATCGTTTCCTCTGCCTTCATGCAGCTCTTCGTGGATAAGAGCAATTGACATTACTCTGTCCTGGCTTTCTATGAAAGCGTTAAGAACTTCTTCATTCTCAGCACGTTCTCTGTTTCTGAACTTTTCAGCCTGTAAGTCAAGAAGGGAAGAGATCACTTGCAGATTATTTTTAATTCTATGATGGATTTCTTTTTTTCGGGCATCTTCGGCTTTTGCCAGAAGTTTTTCCGCATTGACTTGCTCAGTAATGTCTCTGCTAATAGCTGAGACAGCCTTCAGCTTTCCAGAAGCGTCAAAAACTGGAGAATAAGTTATTGACACATTTATTAGTCTACCACCTTTTTTTAGCCGTAAAGTTTTGTAACGCTGGATTTTTTCTCCCTGTTTAACTATTTCAATAAACTTTTTTATTTCGCCTTTAAGATTCTCTGGTTCAAGGATTGAGATATTTTTCCCCAGAATCTCTTCAGCCGAATAACCATAAATCTGCTCTGCGGCTTTATTCCAGCTTGCAATAATACCATCTAAGGTCTCAGTTATAATAGCATCATTTGATGATTCCACAACATCGGCTAATGTCCTGATCTTCTCTTCTGTTTTCTTGCTATCTGTAATATCCTGAATAGTTCCTCTCAGAAGAATTGGTTTTTTGTTCTCATCAAAAACAACTTCGCCATGTGAGTGGACTACGCGATCTGTCCCATCAGATGAGACAATCCTGTGATCAATGCTAAAGAACTTTCTATGTAAAGTACTTTTAACAGTGTTATGCACGTAACTTTGATCTTCGGGATGTATAAAGTTAAAAAGTTCACTGTACTTATGAACCACTTTTTGGGGAACACACCCAAAAATACGACACATCTCATCAGACCAGTACATTTCATTAGTTGCAAGATTCCAATCCCAATTTCCAATATGAGCTATTTTTTGGGCTTCAGAAAGCCTTCTCTTTTCTTCCATCAATGATTCATAAGCCTTTTCAAGTTCATCTGTACGTTCTTTAACTTTTGCTTCTAAGCTATCATGCGCTCTTTTAAGATCTTGTTCTGCTTTTTTGCGCTTAGTTATATCCTGCGTTATACCGAAGCCGCCAATAATCTCTCCATTTTTGTCGAATTCAAAATATGCCTTCTTACGAATCCACTTAACCTTACCGTCTACGATAATCCGATGTTCTATACTATATGGTTCACCCTTTAATTGCGCTATCCATTCTTTCTTGACATATTTTCTGTCATCCGGATGGACTTTAGAAAAGAAGGTTTCATAAGTCAAGTGAGTGTCTTTTGGGATACCAAAGATACGGTAATTTTCATCAGACCATGTTAATTCTTTTTTACGTACGTCCAGACGCCAGCTTCCTAAATTACCAACCGCTTGAGCGTGATCGAGATCTTCCTTATTTTTCTTTAGCTCATCCACAAGGATATCACGTTCCTCCAATGCTTGAGAAAGCTTGAAGTTACTGTGACTTAGTTGTGAGATCATGTTGGCAAGTTTCATAAGGAAGGACATATTTTTGTTCACAGTTTCTCTGCTTAACCGTGGAACTTTTTCGAGCGCCTTTATATATTCCTCTTCATTGAAGCCATATTTTCTAGCCTGGGATCGGAAAAGTTCATAGTCCAAAGTCTCATCTTCAAAAAAGAAATGTCCTGAGAATATATTGGCGATATGTTGTCCTTCCACGATCAGGCCCGTCACAAAATTCCACATATTATTCTTACACTTATAAAGTTTAAACTCTCCAGGAGCAACACCCAGTGATAGCTGTGTATCGCTTTCTATGCAGTGCTTGCAGGTCTCTGGATGGGCTCTGTGGAATCTTGTGCATATATCCGGCCATCCAACGCTCATAAGGACATTGCCTTTGAGGTCAATAATGGATATGGTGATGTAAGTAAGTTGAGATAAGTCATTCATAAGAGACTTGAGCGCTGGAACATCAAGAATATCAGCTAACTCAAGGCTCGCAGCACTGAGCACAGGATTCAAGTTTGTTGCCTTTAATTGCTCCAGGTCTATTGTCATAATTCCTTCAGACTCCTCTCCTTGACGTCGACAACCTAACTTAGTATGTCACTATGACCGCTCACAAGCGAGAGTATCTCTTTAATCTAAAAAAAATATCTAATGCATAAAAATTAAATGATTTCTCAGTATAACAATATTACTAAATTTAAAAAATAGTAGATAAAGATATTTATTAATTGAACACATGCTTGAAAATATATACATTGTTTTTTTAAATTATAGAACCTTGAGCTTGAGAGTCACTTAAATATCGTAAACCACACTTCTTCACAAATTATGTAGTATTCATGCCGTCAAAACAAAACATTACAAGGTATTTTTTATTTACAAAATAGTTTATTATTATAATTAAACAAATAAAATAATTAAGTATATTTAGTGTTTATGATATTTAAATATGTGATTATATGGTGCCAGTGTGTTGGTTAATGGCATAAACATATTCAAGCATAATAAGTTAAGGTAAGTTTTACGAAAGCAATAAATCGAATCCTCAAAGCAATTATATGTTAATCTGTGAATATCACTACAATAATCCCTAAAGAGGTGAATTGATTATGGAAAAGTTAGTTAAAGTTATTACATATTTTATAGTACTGTGCCTTGTAATTTTTATTATCGGTCTTATACTTCTAGGCAGATAATGTATTAAATCCTATTTTGCGACAAAACCAGACCGAAGAACATAGTACATATATAAGCAAACTTTTGGAAACAGAGATTCTTCTTTAAAATTTGTTTTCAATTATGGGGAAAGGAACAAGTTATTGTTTAGTTACAACTTACCTCTTGAGAAGTTAGATCAAATTTATGCGGTTCTTCGCACATCCTTTATAGTATACCTAGAGCCTATCCCAAAAACCATTTAGTCCTCAATCATCAAGAATTTTCAGGATTGTTTTCATGATCAGAAACTTGATTGATTATTCAAAATACATGATTCAGAGAAGCAATTTTGAGTTTTGGGATCAGCTCCTATTGTCCCAGTAGACTATATTCCATTGCTTTGAGATTCCGAAAATGGTTTTGTAAGTTATCCATTCAGAAATTTAAACAGTAGTCGCAATCTGAAGAACCAAAGAAGCTCCTTTCTGGATCTCTTTAAGTATCAATTTCTTTGTTTCCAAGAGGTTAAAACTCAACACCGAAGGATCAATTCTGAAACTATTTTCTTCGGTCATATACACAACACAGTCATAATTAATATTATAAGATAATGGATTATAAACAATCAAGTTTCAAATAATAGTTTTTTTCTTTAAACCAAAAAGGCTTTTATTCTCTAAATCCAAATGCAAAATAGATTAAGGCTTACGCAACGAACTGAAAACAATAGCATGAAATCGCAAAATCTCTAAGTTAATGTATTTGTGACAGGTTGGGGGATTTGTCGCAAATCTATGGCAGTTTTTGGCTTGATAATATTAGAAAAACCTTAGATGGCCTTCAATGGTAAGACCGGCAAAATTGAGTAAATATACCTCACTATAGTGTTTTATCGTGAGTAAATACTTGAGGTTTTTCTGGACGTATAGAATTATTACGGGGAACCTCTGCGAGTTATAATTAGATCTGGTCATCTAGAATATTTTTAAGATAATATCTCTGGCTAAACTAATCAGAGAAAAAAGTGCATTGAATTGAAAGTTAGAACTTTACACTCATGTGAATGGGGGGTACTATAATGTCTCAGGAAACAACTGGAATGAATTATTTGACGATGAGTGATGTCGTACTGGACGATAAAAGAGTACTTGTAAGGGTGGACTTTAACTCACCCATGGATGACAATGGAAACATACTGGACGACAAGAAAATTAAGAGTCATTTGCCTACGTTGCAGTCCCTGGAGCACTCAAAAGTGGTTCTGCTGTCTCATCAGGGTCGACCAGGAGATGAAGACTATACCCCCCTGGAAGCCCATGCAAAGCTGGCAACAGAGCTTTTGGGTCGAGAAGTAACCTACGAGGATGATATATTCAGCTCCTGCGCAAGGAATGCTATAAAATCCCTTGACCAGGGAGAGGTCCTGCTCCTTGAAAACACGCGCTTCAATGCTGAGGAGATCATGAACCGCCCTCCAGATAAACAGGCTAAAAGCCAGATGGTCAAGAAGTTGTATCCACTATTTGACCTCTTTATAAACGATGCTTTTTCAGTTTCTCATAGATCTCAGTGTTCTGTGGTAGGGTTTACAGAGGTCTTGCCTAGCGTTGCTGGCATGCTTATGGACAAGGAAATTACAGGTTTAGATAAAGCCTTGAAATGTCATGAGCATCCAGCAATCTTTGTATTGGGAGGAGCGAAAGCAAACGACTCCATAAAGGCAATTTCTACTATTCTCAAGCGGGATGGAGCTGATAAGATCCTTACCACCGGGGTAGTAGCTACGATATTTATGATGGCAATGAACATTGATGTAAGCGAAGTCAACAGGAAATTCATTGAAAATAAAAAATACATTGACCAGATTTCGATTGCTTCCAGGCTACTCAAGGAGTACTCAGGCAAGATCATCGTACCTCAGGATGTAGCGTTAAACAATGGTGGAGAACGTCAAGAAGTCGAAGTGGACAAGATTAAAAAAGGAAATCTTCCAATAGCTGATATTGGCCGCGAGACCATCGAAAATTATTCCAAATATCTTAAGGAAGCAAAGCTATGTGTTTTTCATGGTCCAACCGGTATTTTCGAGTTAGATAAGTTCAGGCTTGGCACGGATGAACTTCTTAAGGCTGCAACTCAAGCAAGCTATTCTGTCGCAGGAGGAGGGCATACCTTAGATGCTATAGATCAACTCGGCCTGGGATCTAAATTTTCCCATATAAGCATGGGTGGAGGTGCAAGTATAACCTATCTTTCTGGTGAGCCCTTGCCAGGAATCACGGCTCTGAAAAACAATACATTCAGGTACCATAAAGGTTAAAGGGTTCATACAAGCTGTCTTTTATATGTACGATTCAAGACCTTGAAGTGCAAAGAAAACATGAACTCTATCAAAGCATAGAAAAGTCAATTATATCTTTCAAATATCTGTCAATTCAAGCACGCCAATTCAAGTAGTTTGAAATTTTATGCCATTATTTCTGAATTCAACTGTGTGACTCAAACTTAAATTTCCTCAAAGAACTCCTTTGGTTACTTACTTTATTTCTTCAAAGAACTCCTTTGGTTACTTACTTTATTTCTTTAAAGAACTCCTTTGTTTAATTACTTTATTTCTTTAAAGAACTCCTTGATTACTTACTTTTTAGACAATTAATTGATGCAAAAGGCTTTGTATTCTATGACATTTTATTTATTTATATCCAAATGCAAATGACTCAGTGCCTACGCGGTAAACTGAAATAAATAGCATGAGATATTTAAATTTTTTAATTATTGTATTGCAATAGTTTGCTCATGCTTTTTTGCTCTAAAATATACAAGTCCTAAAGACACGAGATTATTAAACTTATTGAAAGGGGGGGCGGCTTTAAATGAAAATGATGACACAGCAGAATCTCATCAATGCGTTTGGGGGAGAAAGTCAAGCATATATGAGGTATGTGCATTTTGCAAATCAAGCAGAGATAGAAAAACTTAGCAATGTGGCTCGGTTGTTTCGTGCAATCGCTCATGCGGAATATGTACATGCAGGAGACCATTATAAGGAGTTAAAACACCTCGAGGGGGGATTTGTCGCAAATAGTATGGCAGTTTTTGGACCGGGTGATACCAGGAAAAACCTTAAGCTGGCCATTGCTGGTGAGACATATGAGATAGAGGAAATGTATCCTGCATATATTGAAGTCGCAAAATTCCAGAAAGAAAAAAGTGCACAAAGAAGTTTTGAATGGTCCTGGGGTACTGAAAAAATGCATAAGATGATTTATGAAAAAGCTTTAGAATCGGTGAACTCAGGAAAAGACCCAGAATTAGGTCCTATTCAGGTTTGCGAGGTATGTGGATATACCCTTGAAGGAGATGCACCCGATGTATGTCCCATATGTGGTGCATTGAAAGAAAAATTTACAGCATTTGAATAAGAGCTTATCAGAAAAATCAAAATGACCATTCGAAAAGTTATACTTTGTCTAATACTTTGTCTGCAGGATCGATGCGGTTTGTTACATTATGCCGGTTTTATAAATTGCAGAACATGACACAATATCTTTCAGATAAGATCTGAGAGAGGATCTTAATTAGAATTTTCTGAACTGAACATGGAAGTTAGCAGTTAAACTGTGAACTCGATGTTGTTAACCTTCAACTGCCTGAGAAGCAAATTTGACCTTGCATCTATTGTGCCTGATTTTGGACATTGAGTGTGTAAGTCCTAAGATATGGAAATTAAAAGGATAGGATAACAATGGCTAAAGCAAAAATCGCGGTAAACGGTTACGGAACTATAGGAAAAAGGGTTGCAGACGCCGTTAGGGCTCAGGACGATATGGAAGTTGTCGGAATTTCCAAGACAAAACCGAATTATGAGGCAGCAGTGGCACATAAGCTAGGATATGATATATATGCTCCTGCTGAGAATGTTGAAACTTTTGAGAAAGCAGGAATGCCAGCAGCTGGAAGTATTGAAGAAATGCTGGAAAAAGCTGACCTGGTTGTGGACTGTACTCCAGGGGGAATTGGGGAAAAAAATAAGCCTATGTATGAGAAAATCGGGATAAAGGCAATCTGGCAGGGGGGCGAAAGTCATCCGCTTGCAGGTTTCTCCTTTAATGCGGAGAGTAATTACGAACAGGCTGTAGGCCGTGACCTTGTAAGAGTTGTCTCATGTAATACTACAGCACTTTGCAGGGCTATTTCAACTATAGACAGGGAATTCGGAGTAAATAAGGTGAGGGTAAGTCTCACAAGAAGAGCAGTCGATCCCAATGAAATTAAAAAAGGACCTGTTGATGCAATCGTACTTAACCCGATTAAACTTCCGTCTCACCATGGACCTGATGTACAGAGTGTGCTTCCACACATTAACATAACTACTGCAGCTATAAAAGTCCCGACGACTCTTATGCATGTGCATACTGTAAACATGGAAGTCAATAAGGATTGCACTGCAGAAGACGTTAAGAATATCTTTGGTTCTCAGTCCAGGATTCGTTTAGTAGGGCAGGGGATTACTTCAACAGCCGAGATAATTGAATTTGCGCGGGATATTGGACGCCCCAGACACGATATGTGGGAGCTCTGTATCTGGCCCGAATCCATTACAGTGACTGATAAAGAGCTTTACTTCTTCCATGCTGTCCATCAAGAATCGATTGTAGTTCCGGAAAATGTTGACGCTATAAGAGCTATGATGGAACTTGAAAGCGACGGTGCAAAGTCAATTGAAAAGACGAATAAGGCTATTGGACTGTATAACAAGTAAGGTTGTGGGGATCAAGGTATCTATGGAGATTAAGTTTTTAAGGACTCTGGAGGCTTCTGAAGATTTAATCTGAATCTCTTGAGTCCTATTATTACAATTCAGGAGAGTGTATTTGAAACCCACATTCAGCAGTAAAATTTCATGTTTCATAATTTTTCTTGTTATCGATGGTACATTCTGTATCGATTTATTAAATAAGTTGACCGGCTTTTATATACTCATTTCCTTTGATGATATATAAGTGATCATTGTCCTATAATTTGCATAAAGAACGAAAAGGAAAGGGGAGTTTGGCATGAGAAATACTGTTTTCAGGAATATAATGGTCGCAACCGACGGTTCGGAACGAGTAAGAAAAGCAATTTTTACAGCAGTTGAAGTTGCAAAACTAAGCGAGGCAAAGCTTTATGCTGTACATGTTATCGAACTGGGTGGTTATGATTCATTAATTCAGTCCAGAAGTAAAGAATGGAATGAGGCAATTAAAGACCAGCTCATAGCAGAAGGCAAGGACGCAACAAGTTATGTTGAGAATGTCGGAAGAGCTGCAAACGTTAAGGTCGAATCCGTAATTCTTGAAGGAAACCCTGCAGAAGAAATTGTCGATTTTGCAGAAGAAAACGACATTGGTCTTATCGTTATAGGCACACAAGGAAGAACTGGAGTCCATAGATTTTTGATCGGAAGTGTAGCTGAAAATGTGATTAGACAATCTAATGTAAGAGTACTTGTCGTAAGGGGAGAAGCTATTGAAAAGGGCAAATAATTTTTCTAAAAAAGTACTTGTCGTAAGGGGAGGAGCTATCGAAAAGGGCAAATAATTTTTCTGAAAAATTGTGAGTATGATGAAATAAAATAGACACATCAACTAAAATTATACGTTGTCTTTAGCCTCTTATAAATATGAAAACGAAGTTTCAGCAGACTGCAATCCAGAGTAGGTAAGGAAACTCAGCAGATGAGAGTGCCTGTTCTCACTAAACACACATGAAATTCTTTGAATAACATGCACAGCTAATGAAAGTACTTGTAGATGGCAGTATTTTCATGCTATAATAGTAAAATACATTTTTAGAAATTTATATTTTTTAATAGTTAATACATGAGTCCGCTAAATGATTAGTCTTTATAATTAAATGACACTTCTAAATAAAGTATACGACTTTTTAAAAATTTTTAAAGCCATGGACTATATTTATATATAACTGAAGTCTTGATAATTTGCGATGCTTCTTTTTGGACATATTGGGGTTACATTGGGAGTATTCTTCTTACTTGGGATTTTAATACCCCGGCTAAGGACTATTATAGATCCAAAATACTTAGCCATTGGAGCTCTTCTGCCCGACTTAATCGACAAACCTGTAGGAATGATTATCTTTGCTTCTACCTTTGCAAACGGACGTATCATATGTCATACTCTGTTATTCGTTCTTTCCCTATTCCTGATAGGTTTATACATATATGAAAAGAAAAAAGATATCAAAGTTCTTAGCCTTGCTTCAGGTTCTTTCTTCCATCTTATAGAAGATTATATGTGGACAAATCCCAGAACTTTATTCTGGCCTCTCTTTGGATTCGAATTCCCCAAATATCGGACGGACTTCAATGGAATTGAATACTTGACAAAACTGTTTGAAAAATCGTTTACATTTCATATTTCGCTCTCTTCTGTTCCTGAAATCTTGGGGATTGGAATACTAGTTCTTTTGGTTTTACACTGGTTGATAAAAGAATTTGGACAAAATAAGTTTTAACAATAAAATAGGCTATTAAACTGAAAATAGAAAAGAATCTTCAACTCATCCTGGACTAAGGTATACAGGACGAAGAAAATTCAGAAATAAATTAAAATATAATTTTTTGACTTTTATAGAAATTTATCAGGATAGCTATCATTTTTTATAAAATGTTACTGCTCTTCTAACCTTCAAACTTAATTTTTGCATCTTTTAAGATATAGAAATCGATCATAGCAACCTTTCGAGAAATCATCTTACAAAATACTCTGTAAATTACCTTTACCCTGTAAATTGCCTTTTTTATAAATGTCAAAAAATGGAGAACGTTTAATGAAAATCTGAATGCGGACTTCCTGATCAACAAATATTCTCTTTTTCCAAAGGTTGTCAAAAAAAGATAACTGGCTATGAAGGCTTGCAAAGGTTCACCTATAAACAATTTCATATATAAACATTACAAAATATAAACAATTTTACATATAAATATTTTAAAATACTAAGATGTCCAAAAATTTGTAGTTTCAAGACTTAACACTGTTAGTACAAATTGAGGATGATAAAATTGCGTAGTTAAGCGGTTCAGTCACTCAAGTCCTAATTATATAAAAACTGTAGCACGGAACTATAAGAACCGGTTTTTCGACTCAGATTTTAATGCTTAAAGAGGGATAGATATTGTTAAAAAAGTACAATTGTTTGACAAATAAGCCCAATAGGCACCTTGCCTTTTATTTATGCCTAGTGATACTTGTCTCTCTGGCCTCACTTGGCTGCCTGGAGGCTTCAGGGCCTGAAAAGGGTACATTAGAAGATACGCAGGAAAATACGTCAGAAAATACATTAAAAGTCCAGATCCTGTCCATTAATGACCTCCACGGTCAAATTGAACCGTCCACCGGCAAAGTGGTTACGGGTTATAATGAGACCGGAGCTCCCATATGCGTTGATTCCGGAGGCATGGAGTATCTGGCCACTCACATAAAGGAACTCAGCTCTGAGAACCCCAATACATTTGTGGTATCGGCAGGCGATTCTATGGGTGCCAGCCCGCTTCTCTCAGCCCTGTTCCAGGATGAACCGACAATAAAAGCTCTCAATATGATGGGGCTCGACTTTTCAGCCGTAGGCAACCATGATCTGGACGAGGGAATGGGCGAGCTCATGCGCATTCAGAATGGCAGCTACCAGCCGACAGATGGCAACCTGAGTAACTCCTCCTTTGAAGGAGCACATTTCCAGTTTCTGGCTGCAAATATAGTCAATGAGAGCACAAACGCCACAATATTCCCTGCCTATAACATTACCTACGTCCAGGGAGTTCCAATAGGGTTCATTGGAATTGCCCTAAAAGACACGCCATACATAGTGACTGCTTCCAAAGTGAAAGGGTTCAGGTTCCTGGACGAAGCCACGACCATTAATGAACAGGTCAAAAAGCTGAAGAGTATGGGCGTAAAAACCATAGTGGTGATCATCCATGACGGCGGTTCCCAAGAGGGACTATATAACGAGAGCCTGAACATGAGCGGCCCAATTTTAGATGTCATCAATGCCACCGACGACGAAGTAGATGTTTTCATCACTGGCCATACACATCAGGCTTACAATGCTGTTATTGACGGCCGTCTGGTAACAGAAGCCGGTTCGGCAGGTAATTTACTCACGGATATCGATCTGGTGATAAGCAACGAGACTTGTGATGTGATCGAGGAAAGGTCCAGAAATATCATAGTTTCCAGAGACATTACTGAAGACTCAGGAATAAGCGAGCTGATAGAGGAATATAAATCTCAGGTTGCGCCCCTTGCGGACCGGGTGATCTGTAACATCACAGAGAATATTACAAATACAGCCAGTGATTCAGGTGAATCTGCTCTGGGTGACGTCGTAGCCGATGCTCAGTTATATGCTACTTCTAACTTAAGCAATGGCGGTGCTGTTATAGCTTTCATGAACCCAGGCGGCATTCGCACAGACCTGGTATATGATCAAATTAGCGGTGGGGAACTGCAAGGTCAGGTTACTTATGGAGAGGCCTTCAGTGTCCAGCCTTTTGGAAACGATCTGGTCACAATGACCTTAAACGGCACTCAGATCGACGCTTTGCTGGAACAGCAATTCGACAACCCATCCCTTGGCAGTAAGCGAATATTGCAGGTTTCAAAGGGCTTTAGTTATACCTGGAACGAACGCGCTCCTACGGGCGAGAAAGTCGATATATCCAGTATAAAAATCAATGGAACTTCTATTGATCCGAGCAGCCCTTACCGCGTAACAATGAATGGATTTCTGGCTGATGGAGGAGATAATTTCTCTGTAATGAAAGAAGGGACCGATAGGATGGTAGGATCTCCAGATTTAGATGCCTTTGTCAATTACCTAGAGACCTTTTCTCCTCTGGCTCCCGGATCTGAGAATCGCATAGTTCTGGAAAAATAATGTATAGGGAAGAATATAGAAGAGTGAGATACCCATCCTTCAGTTTTCCCTGCCGGGATATTTTCCAGGATATTTTTTAACTGGCAGCTTCCTTCCCACCCTGAAGAAGGTGTCTGACGACAACTGGCAATCAAAGTTGTGGTAGTGAGCCCCGGTGCCGAGCAACGAGGTATCTGACTGAAATAGATCCAGCAAAGGAACCGGACTGGGAAGCATATCTTTTGCCGGGTCCCCACAGGTTCACTGCATAACTTCAAAGCAGAGTAGAGCTGCCAACAGGTACTATCATTCAGGGTTCATGACTATTCATAGGTGCTGTATTTCATCTTCAGAAACGAAAAGGCTTCCAGCGATAATTTTACCATATCACTGGCCTCTCACTTCCTGGTCTGTAGAGTTTATCCGAGGGCTTTACGTTTGGGAACGCCCTGTAAAACTCAGGCACGTTGAAAACCACTCCATTGACCCTGAACCTGGCTGGTGAATGAGTATCAGTCAGTGCTAACGTCCTTAGTGATTCGTCTGTGTCCGACTCCCTCCACACCTGGGTGAAGCTTAAAAAGAACCTCTGGTCTCCAGTGAATCCATCAATCATTTCCGGCTCCTCTTTCAATGAGAGCTTATAAGCGTGGTAGGCCACGGTCAATCCGCCAAAATCTGCTACGTTCTCAGGCAGAGTCAGGTTGCCGTTGACGTACAGGCCAGGCAAAATCTCGAACCTGTTATACTCGTCCACCAGAACCTCCGTGCTTTTGTTGAAGTTATCGGCATCTTCTGGTGTCCACCAATCCGTCAAATTTCCACTTGCATCGAACTTTCTGCCCTGGCTATCGAAATGGTGAGTCATCTCGTGTCCTATAATTGCACCTATGGCACCATAATTAACAGCGTCATCGGCATCCTTATTGAAGAAAGGAGGCTGAAGAATGCCTGCCGGGAAAACTATAATTATTTTATTGTAATCCGCATAGGCGTTAGTCTCCTGGGGATTCATCTCCCACAGCTTGCGATTTACAGGCTGACCTATTCTATCCAGACCGCTGGGTCCATGATGAAACTTGAATTTAGAAGCTCTGAGGACATTCATAACATATGAATCGTTTTTAAATTCAAGCTCTGAATAGTTCAGCCATTCATCTGGATAACCTACCTGTACATCCAGAACTTCAAGCTTTTTGAGAGCTTCTTTTTTGGTTTCAGACTCCATCCATGCCAGGTTTTGAATTCTCTCTCCGAAGGCCTTCTTCAGGTTGAATACCATATCCTGCATCCTGGCCCTGGAACCTTGGTCAAAATATCTATCTACATAGACGTGTCCTACGGCCTCGCCCATAGCCTCATTTTCCGCTTCAATAACCCTCTTCCACCTGGGCTTCATTTCTTGCTGACCATTGAGTTTTCTTCCATAAAAATCAAAGTGTTCCTCTTCTACGTCGGAGCTTAGGTAAGGTGACGTCCCTAAAATCAGCTTCCAGCGCAGGAAGGTCTTCCAATCAGCTATGTTCTCTTCCTGAAGGGCGCTGCTTAACTCTTTAAAGAAGGAAGGATTTCTGACGTTGACCTCGGCTACGTCCGGATAACCCAGAGAGACGAAGAGACAAGACCAGTTAATGCCTGGTGCAAAGGCCTGAAGCTCCTCAAGGCTCATCTTGTTATACGTTTTGACCTCATCGCGGTCTTCTACATTGGTAAAGGATGCATTGGCCAGCCGGGTCTCTATCCTCATCACAGTCCTGGCATTATTCTCAGCGACCTCTGGACTATCGCCAAGGAAGACAAACATCCTGGTAACATGAGTCAAATACTGTTCTCTGATTTTGATAGATTCATTGTCCTGTCTGAAATAGAAATCTCTATCCGGAAGGCCTAGCCCTCCCTGAGTAAGGGTAGCAATCATGATCTTGCTGTTCTTCTTGTCAGGTGCAGCATACATTGAAAAGAAAGGGTCCAGGCCGTACTCCATCATTTGTGTTGAGACTGACTGAAGATCGGAAGCACTGGAGGTATTGTCTATCATCTTCAGTTTGCCTTTGATTGGATCAAGATGCTGCTTTTCCAGAGTGAAATTATCCATTCCCATGCTGTAGAATGTGCCAATCTTCTGCTCGAGACTTCCATCAGGAACTGAGGTATTACTGGCTGCACTCTCCAAAATTCCGTTGACACGGTCATAAGTCCTGTCTTCTACTATTGCAAACTCTCCGTATCTGGACTTATCCATGGGTACAGGATGACTTTTTATCCAGTCTCCCTCAGCATATTCATAGAAGTCGTCTCCAGGTTTCACTGAGAGATTCATACTTTCGGGGTCGAAAGCTTTTTCCTTTTCTGAAGTGCTTGTGCTACTCAAAGTTTCGGAAGAACCCAAAGCTACAATCGTTAAAGCGTTAACCAGTACGATGCCAAAAGCGAACAGATTTATTACTCCCTTCTTCTCCATGTCCCCTCAACTCCTATCCTCAATTCCTATGGATTCTAATATTCCTATGGATTTTAATCCTGAAAGTACAGTTGCAAAAAAGGCTTATTTGAACTTTGTAGGAATCCTTAATCTTGCAGTTAGGATACATATTTAGAGTACAAAATCACACAGAATAGACGTTGTGATCAAGTTAATTACAAAACCTGCTTAGATACTGCTTTTTAACTGTAAGCTCACTATACCGCAACACATCCACAAGTCTTATTGCTCCCGTATAGAACATAATTATTCCCAGAATTATTTTAAACTACTTATACTAAAACTAGCCTTAATCCCAAATATAATGATTTTCTGAGTTCTTAAATTGAAAACATTGAAAATTATTAGAAAAACTTCATCTCAACTAAAAACAACAAGACGACGTATTTATAAACAAAGAATGATAATAGTAACTATTCAGGTATCCTTGTTAAGGCTACACAATTTTTCCTCGTACCTAGGAAAAATTGGATATAAAATGAGTTCTTTTTCTCCTTGATGAAACGCGAATAGATTCTTGCTCTATGTGCTTCAAGCCCTGAAGTTATTGCTTATATTATAAGTCTTGAGTCTCAAATTAAAGACCTCACTGAAAGATTGCAAGTTTTAGAATCTCGCTTAAATCAAAACAGTAGAAACAGCAGTAAACCTCCTTCTACTGACTATTTTTCCAAAGTAAAACCTAATCCCAAGAGTCTGCGTAAAAAGAGTGGTAAGAAACCTGGAGGTCAAGAAGGTCATTCAGGCACAACTCTTGAAATGGTTGATAATCCTGTGTAGATAATTGAACATTCTTTGAGTTACTGCAAAGAGTGTGGACATATTCTTGAGGATATTGAAGCTGAAGCTTATGAGAAAAGACAGATTTTTGATATTCCACCTGTAAATCTTACTGTTACGGAACATCGAAGTCAGATAAAAACCTGTACTAACTGTGGAAGATTAAATAAAGCTGATTTTCCAGAATCCGTAAAATATCCGGTTCAATATGGCCCTAATATTTCGTCCTCTGCAATTTACTTTAAAAATCACCATTTCATTCCTTACGAAAGGATTTCTGAATTGTTTCATGATGTAATGGGGATAAAAATCTGTTCTGCTACTATTATTAAAGCAGAAAGAGAATGTTTCCAGAATCTTGAAGAATTTGAAACCATAATTTGAGAAAAGGTACTAGCTTCTCCTGTTATCCATTGTGATGAAACTGGAATGAAAGTTCAAGGAAAAAGACATTGGCTTCATGTAGCTTCTACTGACAAATACACATGTTATTTTACTCATCCAAAAAGAGGATCAGAAGCTATTGATGCTATGGGAATTCTTCCCGAGTTTAAAGGGGTAGCAGTTCCTGATGGATGGAAACCTTACAACGGTTATAATTGTGATCATGCTCTTTGCAATGCTCATCTCCAAAGAGAACTTATTGGAATTGAGGAGAATTATAAACAGCAATGGACTAAAGATATGAATGAGCTGTTATCTGAAATGAAAAAGTATACTGATGAGTGTAAAGAGCAGGTTAAATATCTGGATTTTGAACAGGTTAAGGCATTAGAAAAGATGTTCAATGCTGTAATCGTGAAAGGAATTGAAGAAAATCCACCTTCTCTAAATCCTAAGAGACAAGGAAAACGTGGTATGCATCCAAAAACCAAAGCAAGGAATCTGCTTGATAGGTTTATAGAACATAAAGACAAGATCCTGAGCTTCCTGACAGACTTGAAAGTTCCGTTTGAGAATAATCAGGCAGAAAGAGATGTCAGGATGATGAAGCTACAGCAGAAAATATCAGGAACTTTCAAAACTGAACGAGGAGCGGAAGCTTTCTGCAGAATTAGAGCATATATTTCCACAATAAGAAAGAATGGTTTACCTGTTTTAGAGAGTATTCTCGCGGCGCTCAAAGGAGCGCCGCTAAATATAACTCTGAATAGTTACAAATTTACTCCATTTTCATCAGGCGTTGCCCCAAGAGGATGGGGATACCCTCTCTCGATAACATAGTGATACTTCTTTAAAGTCTTTTTGTAATCCGTGTATACTTCTCCTAACATTTTTTGGCTCTAGAAGCATGCCTGAAGTTCTGCAAATTGGAACTCAGATCAAACTATAACTCTGATAATCAAGTTTTATACCTGAAGTTTTGCAAACTATAACTCTGATAATCAAGTTTTATACCTGAAGTTTTGCAAACTGTAACTCAGATCAAACTGTAACTCCGATAATCAAGTTTTTCAGTCATTGACAAATTACCTGCTAACCTGTTTGCTTTATTTTTCTTCTTTTTAGCAAATAATTTTTGCTGTCTTTATCCATTCAGGCCCGCGAATAGAATCATTTTACGAAATTTTCTTTTCCAGATTCAGTGGAAGCGCGATAACTATTATTAAATCCAAAAGAGTATTCTCTTTATGTCCAAACAGCAGAGAGATTCGGCAACCGGCTATTTTCTAAAATAGCTGACGATATTGAAAATAAACGCTTTAAAAAGGCCTTTGAAGGTCTGGATAAAGCGGAAATAATCGCAAAGAAGATAAAACACCCTGCTATTTCATACCATGTCTTTTCTATGAGAGGGCTCGCTGAAGCCGAAAACGGTGAACCGGAATTAGCTCTTGGGTCTTACATTCCGGCTCTGAGAATCATAGGGAAACTGTTTTCTGAAGAACCTGCAAAAAAAGAATATCAATTGTTTGTAGACAATACTACTGCAGGAATAGGAAAAGCTCGTATTGACCTGAATGATGAAGAAAAAGCGACAAAATATATCGAAGCTGTAAGGCCCCACATTGAAAGGAACCTTCAGACATCAGGTTGGTAAAATCAGCTCTCTCCAAAAAGAACTGGAATATCAGTCACATTTTGTTTTTTGTCTCTTCATCAATTATCTGGTAAATCTCTTCAACTAAAGCAGCTTTTTCTTTAGAAGGCAAACCATCGTAAATATTTACATCCAATCTGGTAAGCTCAATTCCATATGATATTACTGGATTTACCAAGTTCTTCAAGGGTAGAATTCCAGCTTTCCTTTTGATCTTTAGTTTCCTGTACAGAAAGTTTGCCGTATCTGGTAATTACAGTATTCCCTTATATATGACTAAAAAAGACTAAAAAATAGTGATGATAACTTTATGGTTAAATACAGGATGAGAGCTTCTATTAAAGCTGCAATGATTACTGCTATAAAAGTAGATAAATTAAGTTCAATCAAGTTTATATAATTCAAAAGAAAAAAAAAGGTAAAGCAAAAGATAAACAACTTTATATTTCTTGATTTTTTCATCATAATAAATTCACATCCACATTAATAAATTCTCAGCATAGAAAAATTCATTTTTACCAGTCCCTTATTATTTTTAGTTTCAGGCTAAATCTTAGTTATTCTCTACAATAAAAGTTTCAGAACTATTTCCCATGATCAGAAACCCGATTGATATCAGAATTCAAGATTGAAAGAACGAATTTTGAGTGTTGGATTAAGATTGGTTATAGAATGGTGAGCCTCGTAATTTCCATTTTGGTCGCACGATAAATAAACCTTGACGTAATAGTTCTGAACAGTTAAGCCATTGCCATTGTACTCAAAACCATAATGGAAATTCCCCTGAGCATAAATTTCTGCAGTGCTACTGGAAATTTGATGCGTACCTGTTTCCCAATTAGAAATTTGCCAGAGATTGAAAGGCATATTATGTACGTACCATGAATCATAAAAATAAGGCTGTACAGATTTGTGATTATACTCAAAATATCCTTGTGTGCAAACAGTAAACAATTTCCAGCCAAGCCAATTATATTCACTTACGGAAGATGTTAGAGGAGGTGCATAAAGCGAATCAGTTCCAGAGTGTGGATTAATTTCGCTTTTTGTATTAATTAGTTGAGTATTATTGTTCACTTTTAAGTTATCAATTGAAAAATAACCTCGATCTGTAAAAGTTATGTTTGATCCATCTTTTAGTTGATATGTCCTTGAACTATTTATGCCTGAAGCAGTAGCGTTCTCTGATATTGAAATCTTATCTTTGTTTGCTTTACAATAATTCGCAATCACATCGTCTGTGGATGAGTTTTTTGTATTGGAATTTAGAGCATCAATTAGACCTTGCTCCAGTTCAGAAGGTTTATCACTTACTTTTGATGCTTCCTATGCCATTACAGCCGGTACTAAAGCAATACTCAAGAAAACCATTACTGCAAATATTGCGCCTACTCTAGTTTTACTCATTGCCATTATTTTTTCTCCTGTTTAGCACCCAGGAGGCAGAATAGGCAAGCTTAAATATACACACAGGTAACATGGTCACTACCCCTTAGGACGTGTTTTATGAAGTTTGGATGATACTGGAAATACTCTTGAACTCCATAAACTCCTTTTTATTAATTTATTATATATTCTATGCCCTAATCATCTAACAATACCATTTTCTAACTACTTTTTAATTATGAATTATTACTTGATCTCTGATTGTTGGATGAATTTGCCATAAAATTTATATTTATCCGTATGTGCTCAAACTGCCGCAAGTAAACCCCTATGTTTCAATAAAAAGTTAATGATTCTTATTTGAAAACCGCATATGTTAATTGGTTAACATCTATTCCATGATGTGGTGCAAATATCTGATGGGAAAATCTTCCATAGTTAAAAACGTCAGAGATTTTTAATGCAGTACTGAAGCTATTTAACTGGAATGGGCAAATTCATCTATACATTCATCTGTACATTCATCTGTACTTCATCTGTACATTCATCTGTACATTCATCTGTACATTCATCTGTACATTCATCTGTACATTCATCTCTGCATTCCCGATATTTTTCAGCTATTTTGGAATCTCAAAGAAAAATTTTCTGTGCTCACAATAAATACCTTCTGGAGCTTAAAACCGTTCGGAGGATCTCTTCCCCGCCCGTTTTTTCTAATTTGAGATCAGAAGGCTTTTCTATTATCTCAAGGTTGAGGGGCAGATATCTCTGTATTTCCTTTAAGAGCTGGGCGTCTCCGCTCATAACGATGCAGTCTACGGGGGAGTTTTCTTCGAGGGTTTTATTCAGGACTTCGAAGACTTTGTCCATGTGGTGTGCGATATCTTCTTCCCGAAGGCGTTCGAAGCGGCGCTGACTAAAGCCTCCTTTACTGTGCTTTTCCTTTACGCTACTGCGGATAAGCTCCTCAGTATCGAAAACCTGTGCATCGGGAGTAAAACCTATGAAAGATTCGCCGGCGTGCAGGACAAGGACAAGCATGCGGTAGTCCTTACTTAAGATCTCTTCAAGCACAGAGACCTCAAAACTGTCCCCAAGCTCCCAGGTTGGGAAAGTGATAGGAAAAGGAGGAGCTATAGCTTCACAGACCATGCGGTGAAAATCATAAAAAAGTACAAGGCCGGTCTCAGGCTCAAGCCTGTCAAGAAGGATACGGTTTTCCTCTTCCACGCGCTCAAGAACCTTTTCACTTATCACACCTGAGAGTCGGGTGCCCTGAGGCAGGTAAGCGGTCAGCAGGTCTCCTGCAGTAGTTTGGATGGACTTGAGTTTGGAGAGGTAAGCCTGAACGGCTTGCGGGCTCAGAGTTTCAATTCCCCGAAACTTCAATTTACCCTGAGATTCAGCTCTTATTGTTTCGAGCTCGTGGGAAAGAGTTCGGGTGCGAATACGTTCCTGGTTTAAAAGAGCCTCAGCGTCCTGCCTGTCCGAAACCGCCTGCCTTGCGAGAATTTCTTTTTTTTCAAGCTGGTTTTTTGCACTCTGCAAATCAAGTTCCAGTTTAGCAATCTGTGAATTGAGCTTATCGATTTCAAGTTCGAGTTGCCCTTTTCCTGAAATTTTCCCTAGAAATGTGCTTAAGCCATTTTTCGTAACTTCAGAAGCTTCTTTTTTTGCTTTTTTGTCGTTAATCTATTTCCCTCACACACTGTTAGTTTTAACTCAGATATCGGATTATTTTTAACTCAGATATTGGATTAATAAAATAATAACTCTCTATAAAGTTTATTTATTAATTAATTTTAATCCTTATTATTTCGAAAGTTTTAATAATATCGTATTGAATGTCACTTTGTTTTCAGGATCATTTTCTGAAAAGCAAGCTGATTTAAGAGATTATTGCCCATCTTATAACCTTGTAGATCCCTCCGCTGCCTGAATGAGAACCCAATTGAAAGGCTTTTAAATCCAGACGGGCAGAAGGGTCCTAACCAGGAAAGCCCCGGTCAAAGTGACCGGATTGAGTAGATGAAATGGATAAAGAAAATAAGCAAAAGGCCACTAGGTCCAGAGCCGAAAAGTTCCATCCCACACTCTGGATCCAGGGGCAAAAGAGCTCTTTCCTTGCCGGAAAAACCATAGTTCTTGGTGTTACGGGAAGTATTGGAGCGGTCAGGGTAGTTGAACTTGCAAGAGAGCTGATAAGAAACGGGGCTGAAGTCCATGCTGTTATGACAGAGGCTGCCACGCGTATTCTGCACCCTGATGCCCTGCACTATGCAACGGGAAATCCAGCAATTACCGAACTTGGAGGCAGGGTCGAGCATGTGGAGTTCTGCGGACTTAAAGGCAGGGCCGACCTTCTCCTTATAGCTCCTGCAACCGCAAATACCATAGGAAAAATCGCATGCGGAATAGATGATACTCCTGTTACCTCGTTTGCAACAACTGCCCTTGGCTCTGGTGTGCCTGTGATGGTTGTTCCTGCAATGCATGAATCAATGTTCAGGCATCCGGCTGTTGTTGAGAATCTGGAAAAATTGAAAAGCTGGGGAATCTCTATTGTGGGCCCCAGACTTGAAGAAGGCGTTGCAAAAATTGCGGCAAATGAGGAAATTGTGCTCAAGGTAGAAAGGGCTCTCGGAAACAAAAACCTTGAAAATCGAAAGATAATTATCACAAGTGGCTCTACTGCCGAAAGCCTGGACCCCATCCGAATTATCACGAACCGGGCTTCAGGTAAAACCGGCAGAGAACTCGCCCTTGAAGCTTATCGCAATGGAGCTGATGTAACCCTGGTTCATCGGGATCGGCTTGGGGTTGCAGGAATCAGAGAGATTTTTGTAGAGAGTGCCGCCGACATGACCGATGCTGTACTCTCAGAACTTGAAAAAGAGTACGATGTTCTTATCAGTTCGGCAGCAATTGCAGACTATACAGCCGAGCCTTCTCCCGAAAAGATAAAATCGGGAGGAGAACTTACCTTAAGACTGAAGCCCACCCGCAAATTGATTAAAGAATGCCGTCAAAGGTATCCTGACCTCGTGATTATAGGTTTCAAAGCTGAAACCGAAATTGAAAAAGACGAACTTCTCAGAAGGGCAGCTTCAACCCTTAAAACTTCAAAACTGGACCTGATTGCAGCAAACGACGTCGCGAAAGGCGGAATGGGCACTGAGAAGAATGAATTGTACCTGCTTGGACGGGAAAAAAGCGAACCAAGGCACGTAAGTGGAAATAAGCGCAAACTTGCAGCCTTTATCCTTGAAGAGGTAGCCGATCTGTTAAAGTAAAAAATCTGCTGCAAAGTATCCCAGAGTATTTCACAAAAATCCGGAAGCATTTTGCAAAGTATCCTGCAAAACACGAACGAACTTTGAAAAAATGATTAAAGTGGCAAAAAGGCGTTTTCTATGTATACATATGAGAGTGAAGGAGCAGACATTCAGGCAAAAGCCTATGCTCCGGGACACATCACAGGTTTTTTCCAGATTCACGAGCATGAAAACCCTCATCGTAAGGGTTCTACAGGCTGCGGAATCGTCCTGAATGGAGGCGTAACCACCGAAGTAAAGATCGGGAGATCTGTAGAAAAAACCGAAGTTTTTCTTAATGGAAAAAGAGTTGAAGGCAGAACTACTCGGACTGTCGCAGAGATGATGACTGAACTGCCTGTAAGAATAAAAAGCTGGGCAGAAATCCCAACAGGATGCGGATTTGGAGCTTCAGGTGCAGGAGCTCTCGGGACAGCCTATGCCCTGAACAATGCACTTTCCCTGAATCAGACCATAAAAAGCCTGACTGAATATGCCCATGTGGCTGAGGTCGTCAATTGCAGCGGACTTGGGGATATTGCTGCCCAGTCCAGCGGTGGAGTCGTGATCAGACTGCAGCCTGGCGGGCCCGAATTCGGGCTTGTGGACGGGATCCCGGCTCCCGAAGCCAGGGTTTTCTGTATTGTACTTGGTGAGATTTCTACCGGGTCGGTCCTGAGGGATGAAGCTGCATCCTCAAGAATTAACAGCGCAGGAAAAGAAGCTATGTCCGAGCTGCTTAAAAAGCCCACTCTTGAGAACTTCATGCAGCAGTCAAAAGCGTTTGCCAGTAAAACAGGCCTTATGAGCAGCCGGGCAAAAGATGTGATCGAAGCTGCAAACTCAAATGGTGGGCTAGCTTCTCAGGCAATGCTTGGGGATACGGTTTTCGCAATTGCCCCTTACTCCCAGCAGTTCCGTCTCTACGAAGCCCTCCAGGAATTTGGGGAAGTGCTGGAATACGGCATAAGCACCTGCGTGCCAAGACTGATGAACGAATGAGTTCGAGCAGAACATATTTTGAATGTGCCAGGAAAATAAAAAAATACTTGCAGAAAATTGCTGCGTAATTAATTTCCTTGTAACTACTCTCCTTATAACTTAAAGAGAGTTAAAATAATGTATAAATCGAAAATTGGGATCAAATAGTAATTATATAATTCAGATTACTCATTTTAGTGTTTTATTTGAGTGTTCTGAACTAATTAAGTAGTTTATGTTAAAACTGTTACTCAAGCAGTTTATGTAAAACTGATGAAACTCATTTACGGATTAAGTTCATACATAAAAAAAGATACTGGAAAGTCAATTAAAAGAAAGTCAATTAAAATAAGGTAAGCGACCGATATGACCGAGATACCCAAAGACCACCCGAGGTATGAGTCCCTGCTAGCCCGTGAAAAGGTTGCAGCCGGGGTAAAAATGGGAATGACAAGTATTCAGGGGCTGATTTCCCAGGGAAGAGGCGAAAGCTTTGATTACCTTATAGGCGAGCGAAGCACCAAGTCTGCTCTGTATGCTGAAAGAGCAGCAGTTGCTGCCCTGCTACTGGCAAAAAATCCTGTAATTTCCGTAAACGGTAATGCTGCAGCTCTCGCTCCTGACAAAATTGTAGCCCTTGCAGATGTTACAGGAGCAAAGCTCGAGGTCAATCTTTTTCACAGGACTGAAACAAGGATCCACCTTATAATAGAACAGCTCAAAGCTAATGGGGCTTCTGAGGTGCTTGGGAAAAATCCGGATGCAAGCCTTGAACTCTCTCACGCCAGGCGGCTGGTAGAAAGCCGGGGGATATATTCTGCAGACGTAGTGCTTGTCCCTCTGGAAGACGGAGATCGTTGTGAAAAACTCGTAGAAATGGGAAAAACTGTTATAGCTATTGACCTGAACCCTCTCTCACGGACTTCAAAGATGTCTACAATCTCGATAGTTGACAACCTTACCCGTGCACTTGAAAACATGATCAAGTTCGGGATGGAACTGAAAAAGGAGAGAAATGAAGAACTTGTGAAATTAATCACAACTTATGATAATAAAAAAGTCCTTTTAGATGCTATTTCTGAAATCCAGGAACACCTTAAAGCTATGACTGTAGAATTGGAACAATGAATATGGACCTTATAGAAAAAACGAGGGAATTTGTAGCTACTTTTCTTGAAGGTGAGCCAAGTTCCCATGATATGTCCCATATAAACCGGGTAGAAGCCCTTTGCCTGGAAATCCAAAAAGAAGAAGGGGGAGATCTTCTCATACTTCAGCTTGCAGCTCTCCTCCACGATGTCGGCGTAATTAAGGAACATGAAGAAGGCGGGGACCATGCCGTATATAGTGCCGACATCGCTTCTGAATTTCTTTCGAGAACAGGGCTTGGAAAAGAGGTTATTGAAGCTGTTACTGGTTGTATCCGGACACACCGTTTCAGTGCAGGGGAAAAGCCGGATTGTCTCGAAGCTCAAATTTTGCAGGACGCCGATCGGATTGATGCCCTTGGAGCAGTTGGGATCTTCAGAGCTGTTCTTTCGATGGGAGCTCTCAGGATGTTAAAGCATACAACAGGAATGGATAAGGGAAGTTCAAAAAGAACCGTGTATATTGAAGACCCTATTGAGGGCTTTAACGAATATATGCAGTACAAACCTTTCACAATTCCTGAAAAGTTGAACACTGAAACTGCAAAAAAGATTGCCAAGGAAAGACTGAAAATCATGCGCCTTTACCTGAAGATTCTTAATAACGAAGCAGGAAACAGTAAAAAGGATTTATAAAAAGGCACCCTCTTCAAATTGTATGGAGAAACGTTATATACTGAAATAATTTTATAAGTTCAAAAATAATTTGTTTTATCACAAAATTATTACTTTTCAGAATATGAACTCGGTTCTATCAGTTCTATATTACTTTTTTATGAACCTTCACCCTCATACAGACAGACTAAGCCTCTCAATAATCCAAAACCCGGAATAAAGTTATTTGTACTCGGTTTGTCTTCCCTGTTTTATCCCAAACTTTTTTCGCTTTTTAATTTTATTATCTTGATTATATATCGTATACATCTGACCCACTATTTTACTTCAACTTCTAATTGTTTTATTTTACATGATTATTTTACAATACCAAAATGAAATTTATAATACCAATACATGCGTCTTCGGTTAAGGAATTTTCTTGCCTGAAAGCTATCGATTTTGCATTAGAAACCGGCCTTAAATTTTGGCCTATTAACATGAAATCGATGCCCTGTTCCAGCTTCTAACTTATTAAACTATTCACTAAATGTTGGGAAATTGACGCAATTTGTCATG
>NZ_LZPK01000032.1:0-13989 GCF_001729375.1 Methanosarcina sp. A14
CTCTTCAACTACATCTAATTCCTCTTCTACTACATCTAATTTCTCTTCAACTACATCTAATTCCTCTTCAACTACATCTAATTCCTCTTCAACTACATCTAATTCCTCTTCAACTACATCGAATTTCTCTTCAACTACACCTCTCTCTTCTGCAATACCTCTGTCTGTTGCAATGGCTACAGACAAGACGCAGTATGTTCGCGGCGAAATAGTCAAGCTAAAAGTAACAAATAACCTAGATACTCCTATCTGGTACATAGGCTACTCTCAGCGCGACCTGGTCTTCTGGGAGCTTGAAAGGGCTCAAAGCGAGGGTTGGCAGAGCATGGATTTCCGTCTGCCAGCTATTGAGGGGGATAGAGAAGCTTGCCGAATAATACTCTATGAGCAACCTGTTGGTGTTGTAACGGAGCTGAAACCACACTCTGATCTTCTTTATGAGTGGAACCAGAAGATATGTCCATTCAAAACAGTTACCGAGCCATTTGGACCTGAGACGATTGAGAGGGGCAAATACAGGTTTGCATTCCGCTACAGTTTGGTCACAGTGAAATCAGAAGACGTCGAGGCTGAACCTTGGAAAAGACCAATTGACCTGGGCGAAACAAAGGTAGTTTACTCCAATGAATTTGTCTTGGAGTAAATGGCATAGTTAAAGTTAGAGTCTTAAAGTTAGAGTCTTAAAGTTAGAGTCCTAAGTTAGAGTCTTAAAGTTAGAGTCTCAAAGTTAGAGTCTCAAAGTTAGAGTCTCAAAGTTAGAGTCTCAAAGTTAGTCTCAAAGTTATAAAATGAATTATGTTTCTGCCTTTGCACCTTCCTCTTCTTTGATCATTTTCATTATTCCTTCAGCCGCCAAAATACCGGTAGCTGCGGCGTTGACTATGTCCCTTGAGAGCCCTGCTCCGTCTCCGGCTGCAAAGAGGTTTTTGATGCTGGTTTCCATTTGCCTGTCAACTTCAAGGTGCATTGCGTAGAACTTGACTTCAGGGGCGTACAGCAGGGTCGAATCTGAGGTAACGCCTGGAATAATCTCATTTAAGGTCTCAAGGCCTTCGATTATATCCATAACTATCCTGTGGGGGAGAGCCATTGAAATATCGCCTGGAGTTACGTCTTTGAGTGTATTTACAACAAGGTTTTTTGCAAGGCGTTCTTTTGTGGAGCGTCGGCCCCTTCTCAGGTCGCCCATGCGCTGCAGAACTGGCTTTCCTCCACCTATCGTGGTTGCAAGTTTCGCGATCGAACGGGCGTATTTTGTGGTGTTTTCAATTGGTTCGGTAAGCTCGACTCGGACAAGAAAAGCAAAATTAGTGTTTTCGGACTCCTGGTTTGCCAGAGAGTGGCCGTTAGTTGCAATAAAGCCCTCATACTCTTCTTTTACGACATATCCACGCATATTCGTACAGAAAGTCCTAACAAAATCGTCATAACGGCGGCTCTGGATATGGAACTTTGGGTCGCGGTTGATTTTCGTCACAGGATCCATAACGATTGCAGGAACTTCAACCCTTACTCCTATGTCAATCCCGCCGTATCTGGCTTCGATTCCGTGCCTCTCAATCATATCTGAGACCCAGCTGCAGCCCCGCCTTCCAGGTGATAAAAGCACATAACTGGCCCGGAGTTTTCGTCCGTCAGAAAGTATAATGCCCCTGCAGGTCTCTTCCTCAATCAGCAAATCTTTTACCTCGGTTTCAAGCAGGAAATCCACATCTTTGTCAACAAGGTTTCCTTTAAATCGTCCTATTACTGCAGGAGCATTATCTGAGCCTATATGCCGCTGCTTTATCTCAATAAAACGAGCTCCTACTGAAGCCGCTCTGCGTTTAAGCTCTTCTATTTCAGGGCTTTCGGTCAGCAAAGCTCCCTGTGGAGCCCCAAATTTCAAAAAAACCTTATCCACGCTTTCTACGAGCTGCCAGGCTTTGGTCTGGTCACCTGTCAGGTCTGCCAGGTCTCCTCCAACATCAGGCCGCAGGTTTAAGGTTCCATCCGAAAAAGTTCCGCAGCCCCCAACCCCGCACATAATATCGCAGGGTATGCAGTGCATACAGTACGTCTGGGCGTTCATGGGACAGAAGCGTTCATCTATGTCCCTGCCCATATCCACAATAAGAATTTTCAACGGCTTTACCTCCGCAAGCTCGTAAGCCGCGAACATTCCGGCAGGCCCTGCCCCTACGATTATTACATCGTAGTCTGAATTTTTCTCCTCTCTCTCAGACAGCTTATTTTCATTCTCCATGTTTAGCACCCTTTATTATTTCTGTAAGCACTGGAATAATCAGAAATTTCCAGTTTCAGAAATTTCCAACCTCAAAATTTCAACCTTGAGATTTCCAGTTTAAACGTTTACAATTTTGAAAAATTGAAATCCCTGAAAATTACGAAAAAAAATTAAAACAAAACCTGTTAAGAGTCCCCTCTTTAAACCTAAACTCTCAAACAAAAACATTAAGTGGCTTATAAATTGTCTTTTATGCTTATTTTGTACTGAAAAGTCAATCTTATATCTGCGGCAGAGATGATTTTTTCAAGCAATTCCCCCACTTAAACCATTCTTCCCGTAAAGCAATTTTCCCCTATTATAATCAGGTATGGAACTGTCCGTATAAAAAACTTCCATCAAGCTTGAAATATAACATAAAAAGCGATGTATTCAACTTTATAACTGTCTGATCAAATTGTTGTGCATTTTTCGAGTTGGAAAATTCTCCATTGAATTTGAAGAGGATACGAAAAATTATACTTCACGGTTGACGTGAAAAGAAAATATGACAAGTCAAGTTAAAAAAGGGAATTTAATGCTTTTAATTTAAAATTAAAACATTAATTGAAAAATTAGCAAAGGCTCAATTGGAAAAATATGTAGTAGCAGCTTTAAATAATAGGTAATTTGACAATGTCAAGGTAAAATATTACAGAAATATTAACTTGCAAAATAAGCGTCTATATTGATTTGAGTTCACTGGCACGTTTTTACTTATTGTCCGCTACTGTGATTTTTATTGTAAATTTAGTACTAGAGTTCCTGTTCAATTCAAGTTCTCCATCTAACTGGTCTACCAGGATGGTTACCAGTTGTAATCCAAGGGTATCGGAGTCTTCCAGATTGATACTCTCAGGTATACCTACTCCGTTATCTGAAACGACCAGGATATAACTGGTACTTTTACATGCTTCGTTACTGTCTTCAATCCCGCCATCTTCAGATTTTTCATTTATTTCCCTGGAGAGTTTTATCTTAATTTCTCCTGTTCTCCCATCTGGAAATGCATGTTTGAGGGAATTTGAGACCAATTCATTAACAATCATTCCTAAGGGAACTGCAGTGTCCATATCAAAGAAAATATTTTCCTCTATTTCCAGAACCATTTTGACTTCTGAAGCTCCAACATTGTAACATCTGAAGAGCTCCTCAGTCAGTTTTTGAAGATAAGTTGCAAAGTTAAGAGTACTGATTTCTTTTGATCCATACAGTTCTTCATGGATCAGAGCCATAGAAATAACCCTGTTCTGGCTGTCCCTGAAAGCTGCAAGCACCTTTGAAGTATCATAAACCTCATTGACAGCGAATTTTTCAGCCTGTAGGTCGAGCAGAGACGAGATTACCTGCAGATTATTTTTGATTCTGTGATGAATTTCCTTTTTACGGGCTTCTTCAATTTTTTTCAGGAAATTTTCAGCTTCCTTTTTTTCAGTAATATCCATTGCGACGCAGATGACTCCGATAATGTTTCCTATGGAGTCGTGCAGTGGCTCTGTGGTCATATCATGGACCATATTACCACCAGCGGAAGCTGGCCTATGGGTAACTACCTCGTCACGTCTACCTGTGTCACTGGTTAAGACCTGACGCTTGATAGAGGTAAATAACTCAGCATCCTCTGGCTGATATATCTCGTAGTCACGCTTACCCAGGACATCCTCTATTTTGAAGCCAGGTGCAGGGTTGTATACCCACGTGTACCTCAGCTCGAGATCCTGACTGAACATAACAATGCTTGAACCTCTCAGAGCGAGGCGAAAGCGTTCCTCGGACTTTCGTAGTTCTTCTTCTATCCGCTTACGCTCTGTGATATCCTTCATTATTCCGAGGACTTTGTTTGTACGATAATTTCCCTTTTGAAGACAGATCCCATGATCTTCAACATGGATATATTCTCCATCCTTCCTTCTAAAACGATACTCCAGGTGGAAATTCCTCTTATTTTCAGTGTTCTTCACGTCATGTCCGCAGCCGGTTATCTTTTGATTCCAGACTTTCTTCTGGTCTTCAGGGTGGACATTGTTTATCCATAGTTCAATACCAGTGTTCAGCAGTTCTTCCTGAGTATATCCTGTAATCTCTTCTATGGTGCCTGCCCAATAGATTTTATTTTCCTCGATATCGTGCTCATATATTAGCTGACCTGTCTGTTCCGTAACAATCCGGTATCTTTCCTCACTATCGTGAAGCATTTCTTCGGCTTTTTTACTCTCGGTTATGTCTCTGGCGATAACTGAGATAGCCATAAGCTCTCCAGAGATATCAAAAACCGGAGAAAGAGTCATTGAGACATCTATAATCGTACCGTCTTTTCTTAACCGTGAAGTCTCATACTGATGAATCTTTTCTCCCTGTTTTATCATTTCAGTCAGTTTTTGTGATTCATTTTCCAGGACGGAAGGCATTAAGACTGATGCAGGTTTCCCCAAAATTTCTTCAGCCAGATACCCATAGATTTGCTCTGCCCCCAGGTTCCAGCTGGTAATGAAACCATCAAGAGACCGGGTTACAATAGCATCATTTGACGATTCCACTATATTCGCTAAGTTCTGAACTCTTTCCTCTGCTTTTTTACGCTCAATGGAATACTGGATAGAACGTTTCAATAATCTGCCATCTACCTGCCCTTTGACCAGATAGTCCTGAGCACCTTTCTTTACAGCCTCAACTCCGATTTTTTCATCATTCATTCCCGTCAGAATTATAATGGGAATTCGTGAATTCCTTGCATGGATTTCAAGAAAAGTATCAATGCCATCGCTATCTGGCAATCCCAGGTCAGATAATATTATATCAAACCGATTATCTTTAAGAAAGCTTAGACCTTCATTAAGGGTCTGAACGGTTTTAAATTCGTATTGAAAGTCGGCGAATTCTTCGAGCATCTCTTCAATTAAACCTGCATCCCCGGGATTGTCTTCAAAAAGCAAGATTTCTACCTTTTCATCCATAGTCAACCGTCCTATCCGGGTTATTCTGGCCTTATTTCGATGGCAACTTTACAATCTCAAGCCAGAAATTTTCTATGGATCTAACTACATCTAGAAACTGATCAAAATCAACAGGTTTAGTAATATATGCATTGGCATGAAGATTGTAAGATTTCAGGATGTCCTCATCAGCTTTCGAAGTGGTTAATACCACAATAGGTATGTTTTTAAGTTTATCGTCGCTTTTCACTTCTTCAAGAACTTCACGCCCGTCTTTTTTTGGTAAATTTAAGTCCAGAAGCATTATATCCGGGCGCGGGGAACCTGAAAACTGTCCTTCACCACGTAAAAAAGCGATTGCTTCTTCTCCATCCTCTACAATATGAAGAATGTTCCCGATTTTTGCATCTTCGAAACCTTCCTCTATTAGTCCAATATCGCCTTTACTGTCTTCTACTACAAGAATCTCTACCGGTTTAAATGCTATTCGAGTTCTCATTTATATGACCATCCTGGTTATATGTCAAAAACTTTGAGCTTTCCCGAAACTGATTATCTAATTTGAACCAAATTTATAATGATTAAATTTTTACTGTATAGTCTTATCAGAAATTCACGGTAAAGTCAGTACTATTAAGCCATTGTAAAGTGTCAGTCTCATAAAATTTATGATAACGTGTCAGTCTCATGAAATTTATGATAACGTGTCAGTCTCATGAAATGTATGGTAGAGTCATTATAATGAGACTTTTATGGGAATTGCTGGCAAAGTGAAGTAGAAAGTCGAACCCTTACCGGATTCAGATTCTACCCAAATCTGTCCTCCATGCCGTTCTACAATTTTTTTACAGATTGAAAGCCCTATGCCTGTACCCGGGTACTCTTCTCTTTTATTAAGTCTTTTAAAAACCTCAAAAATTCTCTCAGAATATTTAGGGTCAATTCCAATTCCATTATCCTTTATTGAAAATAACCATTGATCAGTCTCTTTTTTGGCAGAAATCTCAATTTCCGGAGCTTTTTCACTGCGGAATTTTATAGCGTTGCTTATAAGATTCTGGAACAGCTGAGTAAACTGGACCGAATCTGCCATTACTACAGGTAAAGAACCATAAGAGATACTGGTTTCATTTTCTTTTATGGATACTTCTAAATCAAGTAACACCTGCTCCAGAACAGATTTGCAATCAGTAGGCTCGAATTCTCTGGCTTTTGTAGTTACTCGCGAAAATTCCAGAAGATCATTTATCAGGTTCTGCATACGAGAAGCCCCGTCCACAGCAAAATAGATGTACTTATCAGCCTTATCGTCAAGCTTTCCCTGATATTTTCTTTGTAAAAGCTGTAAATAACTCGCTATCATTCTCAGGGGTTCCTGCAAGTCATGGGATGATACGTAGGCAAATTGTTCCAGTTCCGCGTTTGAGCGAGCGAGCTCCTCTAATTTTAGGTTTAACAGCTCTTCTGCTTTTTTCCGCTCAGTAATATCACGTGCTGCAGCAAAAACCCCAATAACTTTTCCAGCTTCGTCTTTATAAATCGAAGCATTGTACAAAACCGGAGTTAAATGACCATCCCTGTGCTGAATTTCAAGAGGATAATCCCGGACTTCACCTTTTACAAATGCCTGCTGATATCCGGTACTCGCCTTTTCAGACTCAGTAAAGTAATCCGAAAAATCAGTTCCGATCAACTCGCTTCTGGAATACCCGGTAATCAGTTCTGTAGCCTTATTTACATCAGTTATCTTTCCGTCAGGCCCGATGGTAACCAGGGGATCCATACTGGCTTCAATAAGGCTACGGTTATAAATGTTTAATACTCTCAGAGCTTCTTCAGCTTTTTTTTGCTCAGTAATGTCCTGGACTGTTCCTCTCATATGGACAGGAATATATTCCTCATTAAAAATAACCTCGGCCTGTTCATGTACTATACGTTCTTCTCCACTGGCTAAGATAATACGGTGATTAATACTGTATTTTTTTCCGTTTAAAGCTTCTTTAACAGCCTTATTTACATAATCTCGATCATCCGGATGTACATAATTCAGAAATGCATCGAAAGTTGTCCCGAACTCTTGAGGGCTGCGTTCAAAGATGCAATAAATTTCATCAGACCAGTACAATTCATTAGTTATAATGTTCCAGTCCCAGTTTCCAAGGTGTGCCATCCTCTGAGCTTCAGAAAGACTCCTTTTGCTTTCTTTCAAAGAATTACAAGCATTTTCAACTTCTGATGTCCTTTCTTTAACTAACTCTTCTAAATTATCAAGGGTTTCTTTTAACCTGGCTTCAGCTTTTTTTATTTCTGTAATATCACGGGAAATAGCAAGGACGGAAGCCACTTTGCCGTTAACAAACTCAGGTACTATTCTTGTGTTAAAATAGTATTCTTTTTCTTGAGGCGATTTATACTGGAATTCCATTGTCCCCGATTTTCCTGTAGCAAAAACATTCTGATGATGTTTTTCCCAGAGCTCTATCTGTTCAGGGTCTCTTCCCAGTTCACAATGGGTTTTCCCGATGATTTCGTCCTGAGAACAACCATAAACTTCGGTAGCGGCAGGATTTACATACATATGGCGATTTTTTCTATCAAATCGGGCAATTATGTCAGGAGAATTTTCTGCCAGTGTGCGGAATTCGTTTTCACTCCTTTTCAGGGCTTTTTCAGCCTTTTTGCGTTCGTTAATATCACGGGCAACGTGCACACTCCCAATAATTTTGCCTTTAGAATTATAGAGTGGCGAGACGCTTAATATAAAATAACCACCCAGGCATTCTTCAAAAATCTCTGCAGTATGTTCAAGTCCGTCCTCAATCAAGAGTCTGTGCGGACAAAAAGATGGGGGACTATCTGTCCCGTGCAAAGCCCGATAGCAGATTAACCCTATACACTCTTCTGGTTTCAACCCTAATCTTGCCGCCATTGCCTTGTTTGCACGAACAATCTTGTATTTATCGTCGAGTATGGCTATCAGGTCTGGCATGGAATCAAAGGTAGACCCCCAGTACTGTGTGACTTGAAAAGCTTTCTCTTCTTCCTTTTTGCGTCTGGAACTCTCGAATTGTGTCCATTTATCTTCTTTTTTAACCAGGGCAAATTGATGGTTGATAACTACATCAATAATTTCGGTTGCACTGCACCTATCAAGGCAATATGTGCACAGGGCTATCATGGAATAGTTGCCAATGATGCTGTCGATTTCTTTTTCATAATCAACAAAATTGTTCCAGTCTTTTTTTTCCAGCCAGAAAGTGTTTCCGCTCAACCTTAAACCGTCGTAGCCATTATCAAGAGCTTGATTGAGTTTTTCTATCCAGCCGTTAAGCACTTTTTGCGAATCGAAAATTCCCTCTTTGACATACAAGTAAGTGTAAGGAATAATCTCAATTTGTTCTTTTTCCAGATAAACATCAATCTCAGGAATAGCTTTTCTAAGAGCTCTTTTTGCTTCTTCCACACCAAAGGGCTTTGATGTAACCCACATACAGAATTCGTTATTTTCCAGGCCGGCTTTAAAATAAGGAACAAGTATGTCAATTAAATCCTGTTTTGTCTGGTAAAATTGACAGAAATGTGTTCCCCAGGGCACCTCTCCAATAATGTCAATCCCAGATTTTCTCAAACTTTTTTCCATTTCAACCCTTTCCGAATTCAAAGGTGATTTAAAGCTAGTGTTTAATCAGGTGCAAGGAATTCGTCACATGTGTGTAATTTGTCACCCGTAAGATCAGGCAATTTTTCTAAAATTCTGCCATATCAATCAGTTTATTCATTATCCATTTGCCAGGACTTTCAAAACCCAGAACCTGACAGTAAAACGTTTGATGCAATTGTTCAATTTAATCGTTTGATGTTTAACGCTCAATTTTTAACCCACTTTCTGTAAAGTTTTTAGACTCTCGATGTTTTCTCATACGCCAGGTATTCATTATTTCCCAACATATGTTGATCAATAGTTTATAACCAGGATTTCAAGAGTGCTTTACAGTTATTATTGTTATCGATTTCACGTAAACATTCCTTATTAAAAGTGAGTTTAAATGTTTTTATAAAAAGTAATAAATATTTTAGTTTTACTAAAGGCAGTTGTAAATAAATTATACATTCGTTATGTCCTTTACGAGTTATTAGTTATAAAACTGTCTATGATAAATATCAAAATATGCATCTTTTGTCAAAAATTATTAAAAAATAAGTGCAGTCACGATTACAAAGTATGAAAATATATATAATGTAGGATAATACTTATGAAGTAAAGTAATTTTTAAAAAGTAAAATTAATTATACGGTTGGGTTAAATTTTTACAGTACACATTAATTCATTACAGAGTATATTAGCTTATATAAGTGTCGTAAAGATTCTGAAATACAGCAAATGTTATCACCTTATGAAAATGAAACACAATCAAAAATTAAAATCTATAATATTCGCTGCATTTCTAAAATATCATAGTTTTTTGATTGTGGAAATTATTCTCTATTGCTTTTCTAAATTATGTCCCGCACTCCCAGCCGCTCATGTAGCATTTCTGCGTCGGCGTGAGTTCGTCGATGGTTATGCCCATTGACTGAAGTTTCATTCTTGCCACAAAAGTATCAAGTTCCAGAGGTACCTTATGGACTCCATTAGGAAGCTTGTTTTCGGCAATATAACGCACACAGAGTGCCTGGTTTGCAAAACTCATATCCATGACTTCAGCCGGGTGGCCGTCACCGGCGGCAAGGTTGACCAGCCTGCCTTCTGCTATGACATTGATGCGCCTGTCGCCGAGGTCGTATTCTTTTATGTTGTGTCTTACGGTCCGGACGGATTTTGCAAGAGATTCAAGGGCTTCCATATCGATTTCCACATTGAAGTGGCCGGAATTTGCAAGGATTGCTCCGTCAGGCATGGACTTGAAATTTTTGGCTGTGAGGATATCACGGTTTCCTGTGGTGGTCACGAAGATTTCACCTAATTTTGCAGCATCTGCCATCTTCATGACTCTGTACCCGTCCATCCTGGCTTCAAGAGCTCTTACAGGATCGACTTCGGTAACGATTACATTTGCTCCAAGGCCTGAAGCACGCATTGCAACTCCACGCCCACACCAGCCGTAGCCTGCAACAACAACGTTTTTGCCTGCTACCAAGAGGTTTGTGGTCCTGTTAATCCCGTCCCAGGCTGACTGTCCTGTCCCATAGCGGTTGTCAAAGAGGTATTTAGTCATTGCATCGTTCACTGCGATTACCGCCATTTTCAGGGCTCCTTCCTTTTCCATCGCATGAAGCCTGTGAACACCGGTTGTTGTTTCTTCGCAGCCGCCAAGGATATTCGGAAGCAGGTCGGTCCTTTCTTTATGTAATTTAAATATAAGGTCTGCCCCGTCATCGATTGTGATATCGGGTTTGATGTCCAGGACCCGGTCGATTGCTTCGTAATATTCCTGGCTCTCGACTCCATATCTTGCAAAACAGCTTATGTTCTTGCGGGTGCCAAGAGCAAGGGACACGTCGTCCTGCGTACTGAGAGGATTGCAGCCGGTAATTGCTACCTCTGCACCGCCTGCAGCAAGAGTCTCTACAAGGACTGCAGTTTTTGCTTCCACATGTAGAGCCATTCCTACCTTCATCCCTTTAAGGGGTTTTTCCTCCTCAAATTTTTTTCTGACGATGGAAAGTACGGGCATATGGTTTCTTGCCCAGTCCATCTTCATATTTCCGGATTCTATGAGTTCTTTTTCGGTCATGTTCATCCCGTAATATCAAATATGCGGTTGAGTTCGATCTTTATTCTAGCTTTAAACATAAGTGTTTATCCTTTACTCACTCAGATTACTAATTCAGGTTACTAATTTAGGTTCCACAGTGAGACATTGTTGACATAAACTATTTGCAATGAGTAATGTTTTCAAGCGTTTACCCTTGCAACAAGCTCTTCTGCGGCTTTTTGAGTCTCTTCCATAACTTTCTGCTCATCCAGGACCAGCACTTTGTAATCATCCATAAGGACCTTTCCATTTACAATTGTTGTCCTGACATCGCTTCCTTTTGCAGAGTACACCAGGTGAGAGGGAACATTAAAACAGGGAGTAAGATGCGGTTTTTTCATATCTACCACGATAAGGTCCGCTTTCATTCCGACTTTCAACATACCGGTTTCTGTGCCAAGGGCTTTTGCACCGTTTACCGTACCCATTTGAAGCACCTGTCGCGCAGGAAGGGCAGTAGGGCTGAAGGTATTGACTTTATGAAGAAGAGCAGCCGTTTTCATCTCCTCAAAAAGGTCAAGGTTATTGTTTGAGGCACATCCGTCAGTGCCAAGGCTCACATTGACTCCTTTTTCTAGCATCTTGTGTACAGGTGCAATCCCTGAAGCTAGTTTCATATTACTTATGACATTATGAGAAACATTCACTCCTCTCTTTCCCAAAATTTCGATGTCGCCGTCGGAAAGCCAGACACAGTGAGCAGCAAGCACATCAGGCCCTAAAAACCCTATGTCTTCCAGAAGGTGCACAGAACATTTCCCGTACCTTTCTTTCATAGCCAGAAGTTCGGCTTCCGTTTCAAGGAGATGGATATGGATTCCTGCACCGTCCCTGTTGGCTTCTTCCCTTACCTTTGCAAGATATTCCTCAGAGCAGGTATTCGGGGCATGAGGCCCATACATTGTTTTTATTCTGCCGTCAGCCGCTCCCTGCCAGGCCCGGACAAAGCGCTTCCCTTCTTTGAGGTCTGTTGCTCCTTTTTCTTCGTTCCAGAGTTCTATAAGCCCATGACAAAGCGAGGCCCGAAGCCCTGATGCCTCAACAGCTTTTGCAGTCTCGTCCATATAAAAGTACATGTCCGCAAAAGAAGTAGTGCCTGACCTGATCATTTCCAGGCAGGCAAGCAGACTGCCTTTATAGACATCATCTGCAGTCAGCTTTGCCTCGGCAGGCCAGATATGCCCTTCAAGCCAGTCTGCAAGCTGCAAATCGTCGGCATAACCTCGAAAAAGAGTCATTGCGGCATGAGTATGTGTATTTACAAGCCCTGGCATTACTACCGAGTGTTTTGCATCAATTACAGTATCGGCACTTTCGCTGGTCTTTTCCCCTATCTCCGTAATCTTTCCGTCTTCGATGACAACAGTCCCGTTTTTGAGGTCTCCCGCATCAGGGTCCATCGTCAGAACGTAAGCATTTTTTACAATTATGTCAGCCATATAATCAGATCCGTCAGGTAATGAACTGAAGCTGCTAGATTATTCTGAATTTAAGAATTCTATCCAAATTAAAGAAATACTGGACTTAACAGGTAACTGGAATTAAAAGGTATTGGAATTAAAAGGTTATCCTAAAAAAAGTTGTCCTGAAAATTATGCTAAAACCTGACTATAGGTAAATTTGAGAAAAGACAACATAGTCTCCTGTCTTCATATAAATTTCGAAGTCATCCATTTTTTATCGCCGCATTTACAGATTTTTTTTACTTTCTCAATGAATTCTTCTGATACAATCTATTCTTTTGTCTTTATTCTTTTGTCTTCTGTTGGATGCGTACGTTGATCTCATATTTGTCAATTTTATGTATCCTCTTCAAATTTTATGGGTAAAAGTAAATGACGAGATCAATAGTCAAAAAAAGGTAAGATGAAAAGTACTTTCATTTGCTTGTGTCTGTTATTCATAAAATATCATATCCGTTTAGGCTGAAACGAAGGATCTCTACAAAGCTCAGGAAAGGACTTCTTCCTTATACTTATCAATACCGAGCCTATCAATGAGTTCTCCTAACCTTTCCCCATCAAGGCCTTCTCTTCTGTAATACTCAAAGGTTTTTTCAAGGACTGAGAAAAGCTGCTCTTCGTCTGCAAGCTCAAGAAGCTTTATTCCCTGCATGGGCTGGCGCCCGGCTTTGCCTCCAACAAAGATCGTGCATCCGGTTTTTTCTGCCCTGAGGGCATCTTTACGGCAGGCTGCAATACATGCTCCGCAGAGAATGCATTTTTCAGTATCTATAGAGGCTTTATCATCCAGAACTTTTATTGCTCCCACCTTACAAGCCTTTTCACAACGCTTGCAACCGACACAATTTTCCTCGACGGTTTTGGGCTTTACTGTTCCCATGATTCCAAAATCATTTTCCTGAGGCCTTACACAGGCTGAAGGGCAACCTGTTACTGCAATCTTGAGCTTTTTAGGGACAGCTTCCCCGAAGTATTTTTCATCGATCCTGCTTGCCAGACTCTCGCAGTTAATCAACCCGTTTTTGCATACCCTATCTCCCTGGCAGGCGACTACTGCTCTTACTCTTTTTCCGATAGAGCCTCCTGAAATGCCCTGCTTTTCAAGTTCGTTGTTTGCTGCTTCCGCATCTTCAAGTTTAACAAAAGGAACCTCAATCTGCTGCCTTGAGGTTATGTGAACATAGCCAGAGCCATACTTCTCGGCTGCATCTGCAATTGCTCGCAGTTTTTCGATATCCAGATTCCCACTCACGACCTTCAGACGCATTGAAAACATGTTTTCCTGCCTCTGAGGCAGAAATCCTTTACTTTTTAGTAAAGACTCATCAATTTTTTTCTCATTCATGTAAGGTCACTTATTACAAAGGCATTATTATGGATGCATATAAATATTTTTGTTTATTTTCAGTTGGCTTTTTTATAGATTCCGGCTTTTAACAAATAGCAGATTTAACCGAGTCCCGGTATATGAAGAATTTGGAAACATGCATATACCAGAGAAAAATAGGAGATTTTTGCCAGAGAAAAGCGAGGAACTGGATCAATGAAAGGCAAGATAACTGGATCAATGA
>NZ_LZPK01000033.1:0-12018 GCF_001729375.1 Methanosarcina sp. A14
GCACCTTCTTTTCAGGTGCCTCTTCCTCTGACAGCAGTATAATTTTTGAAGGGGAAAGCCTGGTCATACAGATGATAACAGGCTCTAGGGAATAAATTGTGGAGATTAGTGTAAGCTTCGACATTAGATGTTTAGTATTGCTGGGTTGGGTTAAATGTTTTACGATATATTTTATGAATTATTTGTTGACTTTATATATTAAACAGATCAATAAATTTTAGAAATGTATATATATAATGTAATTAATAAATGTTTAATATTTATGAGTATATATTTTACTTGAAAAATTTGATGATAACATGAACAACTTATGCAATAATTTAATGCTTAATAATTGGGGAAAATCCTGCTCTATTGAAGACAAAGAAACTAATTATCACTTACTTGTATATCACTGTCTGGATGTTGCAGCTGTTGGGACTGTATTATTAGAAAAAGATAAGCTTTTAGCAAAAAAAATTACAGAATTAACAGGCTTCAACAAGGAAGAAACTCTATCTCTAATCCCTTTTATTCTAACTGTTCATGACTTAGGAAAATTTTCAGAAAGGTTTCAGAACCTTAAGCCAGAACTGTTAAAAGAACTCCGCCATCATGAGAGTAACAGGGCCTATATATTGCGGCATGATAGTATGGGATTTTTCTTATGGAATTCCATATGGAAGAGATTGTGGGATGAAAATTGTCTTAATTTAAATAATCTGGATTATGACATCTATGATTGGGATCTAGCGATTGAACCATTGATAAAAGCAGTTGCTGGCCATCATGGAAAACCTCCGGAATATGAAATTCACGGCGTTCCTGTAAACTGCAAAGAACTTTTCACGGAAGAAGATACTGAGATTGCTTATATTTTCGTAAAAAGTGTACTCCAGTTGTTTTCAGGTACAGACTTCAATGCTGCAATAAGAGATGACGACAGTGGAGATCCTTTTGAAAATCTGATATTAAAATTCAAAAAGTCGTCCTGGTTACTTGCAGGTCTTACTGTATTGTGTGACTGGATAGGGTCCAATAACAATTATTTCAAATATATTTCTGAGCCGATGCCACTTGAGGAATACTGGAACCGGCATGCACTTAAAAACGCCAAGGAAGCTCTATATGACTCTGGAGTTTTGCCTTCTACAGTTTCCTTGAATACAGGAATGGAAGTTCTGTTCCCTAATATTAAGACTCCAAGTCCACTGCAGTTACATGTATCTTCGTGTCCCATAGAAAAGATTCCTCAACTCTTCATAATCGAAGAAGCAACAGGAAATGGAAAAACTGAAGCTTCATTAACTCTTGCACACAGACTGATGTCAGTGGGGCTTGCTAATGGTATATTTATTGCACTACCAACTATGGCAACATCCAATGCGATGTATGAAAGGCTGGTAAGGACCTACAGAAATTTTTACCAGGAAAATTCAGACCCTTCGCTAGTGTTAGCTCACAGCGGGAACTATCTTTCTGATGAATTTCGGACTTCAATAGGTTTTAGCGAAGTAGAAGAGCTTAAACAATACAGCAGGATTGGAACCACAGAAGATGAAACGATCTCTGCCCAGTGCAGCAGATGGATTGCAGACAGCCGAAAAAAGGCGCTATTAGCTGATGTAGGAGTAGGAACTGTAGACCAGGCTATAATGGCAGTTCTTCCTACATACCACCAGTCCCTTCGAATACTTGGTTTGACTCGCAGTGTACTGATAGTTGATGAAGTTCATGCCTATGATTCATACATGAACACTTTATTATGTAAATTACTTGAACTTCATGCCTCTCTAGGGGGCAGCGCAATTTTGCTCTCTGCAACTATTCCTGCAAAACTCAGACAGAGATTGACAGATAGCTTTTGCAAAGGATTAGGAGTAGCCTGCGGAAGTCTAAAAGAAACAGCTTATCCGCTCCTGACTCATGTAAGTGAGATGGATACAGAAGAAATTCAAATTGGCACTCGCGAAGGAACTGGAAGAACAATCTATGTAGAATTTTTTAATGAACAGGTTTCAGTCGAAGAAAAGATTGTTAGTACCTCAAAAGAAGGCAAGTGTGTTTGCTGGATAAGAAATACTGTCGATGATGCAGTTGATGCTTATGAAAAACTCGTAAACATACTGGGAGAAGAAAAAGTAGATCTTTTCCATGCTCGTTTTGTCATGGGCGAGCGCTTAGAAATCGAGAATCGAGTTTTGAAGACTTTTGGAAAAGAATCCAATGAATCTACACGCAAAGGAAGAGTCCTGATCGCAACTCAGGTAATAGAACAATCATTGGATCTTGATTTTGATTATATGATAAGTGATCTTGCACCCATCGATCTGCTAATTCAAAGGGTAGGAAGACTCCAGCGGCACTCGAAACATGGTAGCCAGAGAGTGCCCGTATTTGGCATTTTTTCTCCAGAGCTTACCGAAAATCCACCGGAAAACTGGTATGCTGACTTTTTCCCTAAAGCTGCCTTCGTATACCCTAACCATGGTAAACTCTGGCTTACAGCTCGTCTGCTAGCGGAAAGAGGACAATTTACTGTCCCTGAAGATTTGCGTTTTCTAATTGAGGGTGTTTTTGGAGAACATTCAATAGAAACAGTTGCTCCAAATTTAAGGATATGGGAAGATAAAGCGGAAGGAGAATCAAGGGCAAAAATTGATGCGGCTAATCTGAATTCATTGAATTTTCAGGAAGAATACAAAAGGACACTTACTCAATGGGTTGATGATCTAATAACGCCAACCCGACTTGGTGAAGAAACGCTATTAGTTAGACTTGCAAAGTGGAATGGAAAACATCTTACTCCTTTTTTTAAAGATAAGCGCTATTCCTGGGAACTAAGCCAAGTAAGTGTAAGAAAAAGCAAGATTAAAAAATCTAGAACCTATGAAAAAACACTGAAAGTTGAAGTCAAAAAAGCATTGGATTCAATGCCGGACAAAGGAAAGTGGTCTATACTTGTCCCAATGTCCCCAGCGAGCGACAATGAATGGACAGGTATTGCTGTAGATGAATACAATAACGAAGTACATGTACGCTATAAACAGAAAATGGGCTTAAGTGTAGAAAAGTAAGAAGGAGGGAAAAACATCGCATTTAATCTGATTCACGAAAAGTGGATACCAGTCCAAAAAAAGGATGGAACAAAAGAAACCATTGCACCCTGGCAGCTTACTGAAGACCTCGAATTAGAAAACCAAATTGTGGAATTGGCATTTTCTCGTCCCGATTTTAATGGAGCACTTATACAGTTTCTTATAGGCCTTGTGCAAACAACAATGCCTCCAACGGATGAAAGAGCCTGGAAAAATGTGTTGATGAATCCACCGTCTCCAAAAGTCTTGAAAAATGCCTTTGAAAAAGTGGCTCATGCTTTTGATCTTGATGGAAATGGAGCACGTTTTATGCAGGATTATGAGCTTAAGGTTGAAGATTTTAAGAAAAAAGATGAACTTCCTATTGAAATGCTCTTGCTTGAGAGCCAGGGAAGAGATCTATTTATAAAAAGTGGGACCGTAAAACAGATTTGTAGACCCTGCCTTGCCATGGCTCTATTCACATTACAGACAAATGCACCTCAAGGAGGGCGTGGGCATCGTACATCATTAAGAGGAAGTGGACCACTAACAACAATAGTTGGAGGAAAATATCTCTGGCAAACTATCTGGTTAAATATTATTGAAAGTGAAGAATTTAATAATGAAAAACACGGAAACGCCATGAAAATTAATGATACCGATATTTTTCCCTGGATGGCACCAACCCGTACAAGTGAAAATGGCAGAGAGGTTTCCCTTTCCAATGTAAATCCTGCACGGATTTTCTGGGCTATGCCTCGAAGAATAGTAGTCGACTATCCCCCAGATGAAAAAGACTGCGTATGTGATGTTTGTGGGTCTAAAATAAAAAATCCGATAAGCAGTTATTTTACCAAATCCTATGGAGAGGCATATGGAGAATTGTGGAGGCACCCACTTACTCCTTATTACAACAATAAAGATAGAAAATTTCCCTATCATATGAATGAAGGAGGAATAACCTACAAATACTGGCCTGGATTTGTTTTTAACAGCAGTGAAATAGGGGAAAATGCCTTAACAATTCACAAATTCCATGAAAGAAGATTAAAACTTTCATATGTAGACTCTTTTTTTAAACATGAACCTCGAATTTGGTTTTTCGGGTACGATATTCACAATAATATTCTTACAAGATGTTGGTATGAAGGGCAAATGCCCTTAATTACGGTAGAAGAGAATTTTAAACTAGATTACGAGCAAACAACAATACAACTGGTAAAAATCTCTGAATATATTTTGAATAATATAAAAAGTTGCATAAAACTTGCAATCTTTGACCCAGATCATAAAGTAACTGGAAGCTTTTCTTTCATAGAAAGTCGATTCTGGAAAGATACAGAACCCGAATTTTATAACATTCTCTATGAATTGCATACAGTAATACTTAATGGAGAAAATAAAGCTGAAACAAAGCTGAAATGGTTGAATTATCTGTCAAGGAAAGCTGTGGATTTGTTTGATGAATATTCCCAGTCAGATTTCATAGGAATTGCAAACCCTAAGCGCATAGCAGATGCCCGTAGAGACCTTCTCAAATACAATTCTAAAAACGGAAAAAAAGTAAAGGAGATTTTAGATTTGCCTCTTAAGAATCCAACAAAATGATAAATACAGGTGATCCAGATTGGGAAATAAGAACACGATATCCTTTTCCGACCCCGAAATCCGCCAGATATTTTTTGAGTGGTGGGAAAATCTTGATGAAAGTCGGGGTAAGAGAGCAGAGTTAAGACACTGTCATAATATTAATGAAGTTGCATTTACTCCTTCTTTTCATAGTCTGAGAATAAAGCTAAGCCGATTCAGAATAAACCAAGAAGCATTAGCTGCAATAGCTGGTGTTCTCTCTCATGTAAAAAGCAATGATACGAATTCAAGTCTTCCAGCCCAAATGGCGACACCTAAACTCGGAAGTAAGAAAGCTGCTGTAAGCGACCTCCGATTTAGAAGACTGCTCACGATAGAAGACAGAAATGAGCTGTTTATAACAATGATACGCATAGTCCGGCTTTTAGATGAACGTGTAAATATTTTCGATCTTGCAAAAAGCATTTACTTCTGGAATAAGCGCACAAAGAAGCGATTGGCTTACAAATATTATGAAAATATACCTGTTGAAAAGAAAAAGTAAATTATTCAAAAATATAAGGAGGAAAATTAATTGACAGACTTTATACAGTTGCATGTACTTACATCGTACCCGCCTTCAAACCTTAACAGGGACGACCTCGGAAGGCCAAAGACTGCAGTAATGGGCGGGACCCAGCGCCTGAGAATCTCTTCGCAAAGCTTGAAAAGAGCCTGGAGGGCTTCGGATCTTTTTAAAGAAGCGCTTTCAGGTCATGTAGGTATCAGAACAAAAGAAATGGGAAATTTTGTGTACAAGGCCCTAACAACTGGTGTAAAATTGACTGATATTCTTGAAGGAAAACCTGAGTTTTCAACTACATATCCAAAAATGGAGGAAAAGAAAGCTGGAGAAATTTCAAAACAGATTGCATCAGTTTTTGGAAAATTGAAAAAAGAAGGATTTGAAATAGAACAGCTTGCTCACTTCAGTCCTGAAGAAATAGGGACTATTGAGAAGTTAATTATAGATCTTGCACAAAGCGGCAGGGAATTAACGGAAGAAAATAAAAATATTTTGAGGAAGAATAATACTGCCGTTGATATTGCAATGTTTGGAAGGATGCTTGCAGCTAATACTCAGTATAACGTGGAAGCTGCGGTGCAGGTTTCCCATGCAATAACAGTCCATAAAGTTGCAGTCGAAGATGATTTCTTTACGGCAGTAGACGACCTCAATAATGGAGAAGAAGACATGGGTTCTGGACACTTAGGAGAAACCGAGTTCGCAGCAGGACTGTTTTATATTTATATATGCATAAACCGTGATTTACTCAAAGAGAATCTGGGAGAAGATGGGGAACTCACTAAAAAAGCTCTCCAAGCTTTTACAGAATCGGCTTTAACAGTCTCACCTACCGGAAAACAAAATAGCTTTGCTTCAAGAGCTTATGCCTCGTACGTATTGGCAGAAAAAGGAAAACAGCAGCCACGTTCACTTTCTGTTGCATTCCTGAAAGCCCTAGAAGAAAAAGATCTCCTTGCTAGTGCCATAAAAGAACTTAATAGTACTCATGAGAAAATTGAGAGCGTTTACGGAAAATGCTGTGAAAACAAAATTGAAATGAACGCTTACACAGGGGAAGGATCACTCCAAGAAGTTTTGAAGTTCGTAGCAGAGTAAAGCCAGCTGAAAGGTGAAATTATGAAAAAATATCTTCTCTTTCGGCTTTACGGACCACTTGCTTCCTGGGGAGACATAGCTGTAGGGACACATAGGCCTTCATATGACCATCCTTCAAAATCGTCAGTGATGGGACTTCTTGCAGCGGCAATTGGTATCAGAAGGAGTGAAGACGGTAAACACAAGAAACTTGCAGAAGCTTATAACTTTGCCGTGCTTGTGAATTATCCGGGAACTTTTTTAAGGGATTATCACACAGCACAGATCCCCTCGACAAGTTCGATAAAAAAGCAGAAACATATTCTTTCCCGAAAAGATGAGCTTGCAGTTGAGAAAGAGAAATTAACAGCAGTTCTTTCTACAAGAGACTATTATAGCGACTCTTTGTATACGATTGCTATCTGGGCAAAAGAAAAATGTCCTGAAGGTTGCCCCTATTCTTTGGAACTGATTGAAAACAAATTAAAAGAGCCTGAGTTTGTCTTATATCTGGGAAGAAAGTCCTGTCCTCCAGCTCTGCCTGTAGAAGCTCAAATAGTTAGTGGAGAAAGTCTAAAAGAAGCTCTCGAAAAAGCTGAGTTTAAGTGTGAAGCATTTCTCAAATTACTGAATAAATCAGGGCAAGTAAGGCTTTACTGGGAAGGTGAAGAGGACGGACTTGTACCAGTTCATACGGTTACTCGCAGAGATCTTACTCTGAGCCGAAAAAGGTGGCAGTTTGCTGATAGAAAAGAACACTATACGATGCTGGAATTGGGGGAATAAGATGTATCTAAGTAAAGCAAACTTAAAACCTGATATTGTGACAAATAAAGAGTTCTGGAAGCTCTCCTGGAATTTTGGAGATAATTTCACCGTATTATATGGTCTCTATTTGCAAGTAACCCTGATAAACAAAGGGATTTTTTGTACAGGCAGGATGAAAAAAACGGTTTTCCTTTATTTTATATTTTGTCGGAGCAAGAACCTGAAGCAAATGTAGATTTATGGCAAATAGAATCAAAGGAATACAAACCTCTGCTTTCCACAGGTCAGAAGCTTGTTTTTTCATTGAGAGCTAATCCTATTGTAACAAGATGGGACGAGGATGAAAATGGGAAACCTCATCAGCATCGACATGATGTTGTGATGGACGCAAAGACCAGAATGGAAAAAGAAGTTATTTCAAAAAACAAGAGACCTCAAGTTCCCGAAATAGTCCAGAAAGAGGGATTTGAATGGCTCAGAAAAAAAGGAGATAACAATGGTTTTGAAGTAGAGGAAGGGCAGGTAATAGCTACAGGTTATCGATGTAATAGGTTCTTTAAGCCCAAAGATAAAAATCGTGGGGTAAAAGGGAAACACAGTGTAAATATAAGTACCATTGATTTTTCTGGGATATTAACTGTAACAAACCCTGAATCTCTAATAAACGCACTCTACAAGGGGATTGGCCCAGCAAAAAGTTTTGGATGTGGACTAATGCTTATCCGCCCTGCAAGATGAGAATTAACTGTGATGGGGACTTACCAGCATGCTGCCAAAACTGAAACCTATTACGATAAAAGAGAGATTTTCTCTTTTGTTTCTTGAGAAAGGAGAGCTCGATGTTATAGATGGAGCCTTTGTCCTTGTGGACAAAAACGGCGTCCGAACTCAGATTCCTGTTGGGGGAATTGCATGCCTGATGCTTGAACCGGGAAGCAGGGTATCGCATGCAGCAGCAGTTCTTGCAGCGCAGGTAGGCTGCCTCCTGATATGGGTTGGGGAAGCTGGGGTCAGGCTTTATTCTGCCGGACAGCCGGGAGGGGCAAGGGCGGATCGTTTGCTTTACCAGGCACAGCTTGCCTTAAATGACGAGGCACGAAGAAAAGTTGTTAGAAAAATGTATGAAATGCGTTTTAATGAAAAACTCTCGGAGAGCTACAGCGTAGAACAAATGAGGGGGATAGAGGGATCAAGGGTAAAAAAACTTTATGAAGTTTTAGCGAAAAGAGCCGGAATAAAGTGGAACGGACGCTACTATGACTACGCAGATTGGGATACTGGAGATCTGCAAAACAAATGTTTGAGCTCTGCCACTTCCTGCCTTTACGGAGTTACTGAAGCGGCAGTTCTTGCAGCCGGTTATTCGCCTGCAATCGGATTTATTCATACCGGGAAGCCCAGGTCTTTTATTTATGATATTGCTGATCTTTTTAAATTTGAAACTGTTGTGCCTGTGGCTTTTCAGGTGGCATCTAAAGCTCCTTCAAATCCTGAAAGAGCTGTAAGGCTCGCCTGCAGAGATGCGTTTAGAGAAACAAGGCTTCTGAAAAAAATAATCCCGACCATAGAAGAAGTTTTAGCTGCAGGTGCTCTTCCTATTCCTGAAAAGCCTCCGGAATCCATTCCTCCTGCAATTCCAAATGAAAGGGGACTTAATGATGTTGGTCATCGTCCTTGAAAAGACAACGCCTCGGCTAAGAGGAAGACTGACGCTCTGGCTTCTGGAAATTAGGGCTGGAGTATATGTAGGAGAGTATTCGGTCAAGGTAAGGGACATGATATGGAAGAATGTAGAAACCGAATTCAATGATGGAAATATTGAAGGAAGCGCCATTATGATCTGGTCCGCAAGAAATGAAATAGGATTCGATTTCAAAGTTCTCGGCGAAAACCGCAGAATTCCAAGAGAAATGGATGGAATAAAGTTAATATCCTTCATGCCCGAAACTAAAGTAGAAGAGTAAATTAACCGGAGATATTATGTTTTTGAAATATTTTATTTTTTATATAAAATACATTATAAAAAACGTTGTATATAGTAGCGGAAAAGTTTTTCCGACAAATAGTATAAAAGACAAACAGAGTTCCCCACAGGCGTGGGGATGAACCGGTTCAAGGGACCTTCTGGACATGTCTAGAATTGAGTTCCCCACAGGCGTGGGGATGAACCGGTCCCTAACAACGGCCTCACTAGTGTACATAAGAGTTCCCCACAGGCGTGGGGATGAACCGATGCCTCTTGTGTATATTCCCTGATTGATGTTGAGTTCCCCACAGGCGTGGGGATGAACCGTAATAATAGAGTGCAAACTATTTAAAGATGTCGAGTTCCCCACAGGCGTGGGGATGAACCGGTTCTATCAGACAAAGACAATAAAGAACTTGGGAGTTCCCCACAGGCGTGGGGATGAACCGTTCATAACAATCTCCGTTTTTTATCACTAGGTGAGTTCCCCACAGGCGTGGGGATGAACCGGCGGCAAACGAAGGGTCATGGCAGGCATCCGCGAGTTCCCCACAGGCGTGGGGATGAACCGTTTTACAGTCAGTTGGTGCGGTTAATTCATATGAGTTCCCCACAGGCGTGGGGATGAACCGCTGACGGGAGTGTAGGTGAAGAAACTGCTCTGGAGTTCCCCACAGGCGTGGGGATGAACCGAGATTGAACAGGATGGAAAATGTTATTGTGAGGAGTTCCCCACAGGCGTGGGGATGAACCGTTCCCCATCTCCTCTGCACTGGCATGCCGCTGGAGTTCCCCACAGGCGTGGGGATGAACCGTTGTACCGCAATATCATAACGGGAACTAGAAAGAGTTCCCCACAGGCGTGGGGATGAACCGAGTCACGGACAAATTACGTGATTGGTCTTGATGAGTTCCCCACAGGCGTGGGGATGAACCGTTGCATTAGAAGTAATCAAAATCTGTAATGACGAGTTCCCCACAGGCGTGGGGATGAACCGCCACAATGAAAATGTCATTATGCACCCTCCTCGAGTTCCCCACAGGCGTGGGGATGAACCGCATCGTTTTACCAGTACCAAACGTGCCATAGAGAGTTCCCCACAGGCGTGGGGATGAACCGCCCCGCTTGTCAACCCGTCGACATATGCATAAGAGTTCCCCACAGGCGTGGGGATGAACCGTTGGGAAGGAGAATCCACAAAGAACACTGAAACGAGTTCCCCACAGGCGTGGGGATGAACCGAGATATGGAGAAGTAGTGTTTGAGACTAGGATGAGTTCCCCACAGGCGTGGGGATGAACCGCTTAACGTCTCTATGAATCCTAGTCTCAAACAGAGTTCCCCACAGGCGTGGGGATGAACCGGATTCTGTGATTATTCGTATTATCCGCGATACGAGTTCCCCACAGGCGTGGGGATGAACCGTTTTCCCTCTGGCATTTGATTTCCTATAGCTGGAGTTCCCCACAGGCGTGGGGATGAACCGGAATTTTGTGGGAAATGGAAAGGATATGAGAAGAGTTCCCCACAGGCGTGGGGATGAACCGGATGCATACCTATCGAAATGAGAACCGATTCTGAGTTCCCCACAGGCGTGGGGATGAACCGTTAATGTAAGATGAGTCGCGCGGATTAAGGGAGAGTTCCCCACACATTTACTGTGATCTCACTTTAATAGGTGTTAGTACTATTGGTTTTCCTCTCAATGTCTTAACATAATATTAATAATTAAATGCAGTAGTTATTATCAAAATACTGTATTTTTCATATTATCTCAAGGGACATTCACCAATACAAATTTTAGTCAAACAATAATAAAGTATTTTTATGAAAAACAACTGTATAATAATAAATGAAAGAAAAGTATCCGGTTTCAGGATTTACAAGGGACAAAGAAGCCATTTATGTAAATGGAATCCGTATCTTTGTTCCTGTAGAATATGATAAGTTTAAGGCAGGAATTCCAAAAAAGAGACATAAAACTCTTTTTGAGCTATCAACAATCACTGGCATGAGGTATGCTGAAATTCAAAGGCTATACGATCATCCTGAATGGTACTCTGAGAGCAGGAACCAAATTCGTCTTAATGAAGATGCACAGAAGAAAGTGAAACGAAAAGCGAAGGAGAGAACCATTGATTTGTTACCCTCAACTTTTCCCTATATTCTTGATCAATTTTTTAACTGGCACGCTCCTCCAGATATTGACACCTGGAACCAAGACCTTAAAAGATGGGCTGTTAAAACTGATTTTAATCCATTTGGAATCTCAGCAAAAACTACAAGAAAAAGTATTGAATCTTGGATGCTAAGTTCAGGAGTACCGCCTTTTAAAGTTTACCAAAGACAGGGACACGATCCTCAGACATCTCTTTATCATTATCAAGGACTCAGCTTTACGGATATAGAGATGCACCAGATCAAAAAAAGATTAATGGAATGGGGTGTTCTTAGAACAGATAGTTAAAAAGAATAATAACCTAGCTGGTCTAAAATCTTTGGAGGTTTGCTTTCAAATCAACCGCGTGAATTATATTTGTAGGAATTATTTATAATTAGCATGAAAGTGCGGAACAAAACTGGCTTCTCCATGCTCCTTTTGATTTTTTACTCCTTCTCAAATTTAAACATTCTATGGCAATTCACTGATTAGTTTAGCAATGGTTTGAAAAACCAAAATTCGGACAACATTACTACCCAAGGTAATGAGGGATTAATAGTCAAAAAAGAGAGGGGAGAGTACTTTCATTTATTTGTGCCTGTTATTCAAAGAATATCATATGCGTTTTCTGTAAATTCAAAATCAAATTTTAGTTTGGAATACATACGGAAAAAGGATACTAAATAAGATTTAAGAAGACAACAACTAAAGAAGTCATAGTTTGATGAGATGTGAGATTATGAAGTTGTTGTCTTACTTAACTTAATCTACTTATCTGACATTGGTTTTGTACGATCGTGTAGATAAATGTAGTAGTTTTCCTATAAAACT
>NZ_LZPK01000034.1:0-8377 GCF_001729375.1 Methanosarcina sp. A14
AAGGTTACACTTACAGTGACCAACGTTGCAGGTAGCAGTACGACAACAAAAACAAATTACATAAAAGTGACAACAAATACAAGACCGGGAGTATATTCTGAAAGCAAATAAACCCTTAAACTGAAAAAGAGAAAAAGATCAGGACTAAAAAAGGAGTGGGGAGCCATTGATCAATTTTATTTACATTTTCTTTCTTTTTCTTTTTACGTGAATCTTTCTTTTTCTTTTTCTTTTTATGCGGATCTTTCTTTGATTTCACGTTTCAATCCTTAAACTCGGGGCAATGCTCCTGAAGGAAACATTTCAATTCGGAAACCGTGAGCAGGGGAGGTATATTAATTCCTTGTTTTCGAAGGTCCAAGCAAAGCCTTGAAAGAAGGGGAGGGATGATTCCAGCTTCATTTAATTTTTCCGTATTTGAAAACACATTTGCTGTTGGTCCGTCCAGCAGGATTCTTCCCTGCTTCATCACGACAACCCTCTCAGCATACTCGGCTACAAGTTCCATATCATGTGTTATGAGAATGACCGTTTTCCCAAGTTTATTCAGTTCCTTAATCTTGTCCAGGAACTTTGCTATGTGCCCTCTGTCCTGCCCTGTTGTCGGTTCGTCCAGAACAAGAAGGTCCGGTTCGAGAGCAAGAATGGAAGCTACTGCCAAGCGCTGTCGTTGCCCTCTTGAAAGAGAATGAGGGTGCCTATCTTTATAAGCTGAAAGTTCCATTGTTTCCAGGGATTCGTCTACCAGTTTTTCAATTTTGTCTTTGGGAATATCCATGTTTTCGAGTCCAAAACGGACTTCTTTAGTTACACTATCCATAAATATCTGCGAATCTGGATTCTGGAAAAGATACCCGACTTTTTTCGATAACTGAGCTGTAGAATACCTCTCTATGTCTTTTCCATTAAGCAGGATTCTTCCAAAAGAGGGTCTGTAAAACCCTATCAAGTGGCCTGCTAGAGTTGTCTTTCCAGCTCCGTTGTGCCCAAGAAGAGCAAGAAACTCTCCACTTTTGATATTCAGATTAATGTTTTTCAGGATTTCCGAACCATCTTCAGGCCTGTAGTAGAGGTTCTCTATCCGTACAAAGGGTAAGTTTTCTTCTGAAGGTAAAATAGAACCGGAAGTTTCAGGTTTTTGCCATCTATGGTTTTCAAGTTGCCTGGTAGCAGGCACTTGCAGAAGTTCAGCAAGTCGCTTCAGAACATTTTCATAGGACGGAACTATTGAAGCTTCATAATCCATTTCCAGCAGGTGAAAAATTTCAGTGAGTTGAGGGGGGTGAATCCCGAGTTTTTTAAGTGTTACTTCTTCGCGGCATAGGATTTCAAAAGGTTTTCCATCAAAGATAAACCTACCTTTATCCATAACAAGCATACGGTCTGCAATTTCAAAAACCGAGTCAAGTTTGTGTTCTATAAGGATAAGGGTTGTCTGCTTTTCTTCGTTTAGTTTCCTTAGCAGCTCAAGCACTTTCTGGGTGCCTGCAGGATCAAGATCCGATGTTGGCTCGTCAAGAACAAGGATCTCAGGCTCCATTGCTAGATTTCCTCCTATTGCAGTCCTCTGTTTTTCCCCTCCTGAGAGTGTGAAAATGAAATGATCCCTTAGCTTCTCCAGCCTAACTGCTTTGAGAGCTTTTTCTACTCGGGACAGTACTTCAATTATGGGTAAACCTAAATTTTCAGGCCCAAAAGAAATATCTTCAGCTACTGTCATACGAAACAATTGGGTTTCGGGGTTCTGGAACACCATTCCAACTTCAAGAGCCAACTTATTAATTTTTTCGTTTTTAAGATCTTGTCCATGAAGCAGAACACGCCCGGAAAAACTTCCTCCTGAAATTTCTGGAATTAGCCTGTTAAGGCAGCGGACAAGAGTACTTTTTCCACACCCGCTGGGACCCACAAGGAGCACAAATTCCCCTTTTTTAAGTTCAAGATTTATGTCCGAAAGTATCTGGGAATCTGAATGGGGGTAGCTGTATGTTAGGTTTTCAAGCTTGATATGTGCAATTGGCCTGGCAACTGCAACTTTCTCCAACATGGAATCCATATTATCTGTCTCTTCGTTACACATTTAAGTTTAAATTTATTATGAAAAGTAAGAAATAGTTTGATTATAATATATTTTCGTATGACGAACTTCTATGGAGAGTCCTTATTTGAAAAGTCTTTTTCGCTATGAACAAAAAGATAGCCTGCTTCACAGGCTTGACCCGAGAGTTAAACTGCTCTGGCTTTTTGGAATTTCGGTGCTAAGTGTTGTTTTCGGAACTCCAGACTTATTGGCAATATTATTCATATCAACTTTACCTTTCTGGTTTATATTAAAGCCCTCAAAAAGCAGGATAAAGGCAATGCTTATTATCTTCGGGAGTGTCCTGTTAAGCTTTACAATATCACAGGCTTTTTTTTATTATTGGGCCAAAGAACCGTTGTTTACTCTCATTCCATCTTCTTTCCCATTGATAGGACCTCTTACAGGAGGGATCTATTTCTATGCAGATGGAGCCATCTATGGCCTGTATCAATCTTTCCGTGTTATGGCTTGTCTAAGTGCTGCTATGCTTGTTATTGCCACAACTCATCCCGGAATGCTTATCGATGCATTTGTTCGCTTTTTTGAAATTCGGATCGCAGGGAAAAATTATCGAATAGGAATTCCATACGAAATTGCATTTATGGTTTCCTCTGCGGTCAGCTTTGCTCCTACAATGCTCGAAGAGAGTAGTGTAATCCTGAATGCAATGCAAGCAAGAGGGCTTGAGCTTAAAGACATCCGCAGAAAAGCAAAGGCCCTGAAATATATCCTTGTTCCTCTCGTAGTTAATATACTCCGTGCAGGAAGAAAGCTTGCTATTGCAGCCGACACCCGGGGCTTTCGGGCAAACAGGCACAGGACCTACGTAAACGAACTCAAATTAAAAAGGAGCGATTACATCTTTCTGATATATACAATCCTTTTAACGTCAGGTGGGCTTTATCTGAGCTATATGGGTTTCGGAGGTACTGTACCTGTTTGACGAAGAATGCCTGAAGAATAGGGGCACAGTTTATTTCAACTTTTTATATCTATGCCCTGCAAGCAATTTGCCTCCGGTTAACAAAGCAAGGGTATAACCAAATCCAAATCCTGGGGTATCCTTTGCTTCGGTTCCAGAGGTATCCTGAGTTTTACCTGTTTCATCTGATTTCCCGGAAGTTTCTTCAGAGGCTTGTGCTGTCTGTGGATCTGTTTCAATCACTAAGAAAGCCCCTGAAGGTACTACATAATCTCCGATATCCTGGAAAAGGATAGAATTTTCTCCAGGTTTCAGACTGTCTGTGATGTCTCTTGTGTCGGTATCAAGGTCCGGGTAGGGTTCTCCATTGGTAATTCCGGGAAACTTTTGATCGTTTACTAAGAGATTGCTATTCTCCCAGTTTCCAGATTGAGCGATTGTCCAGAGGGTTGCACTGCGGACAGGAAGCTGCAAGGTAGGCTTGAGCATTTCACATACTGTCTCATTAGGGGTCGCATAATAAAGCGGGTTACCGTTCTCATCCATCTGGGAATTAAGTTCGTCAGCTCCTTCGTTGATCCAGTATTCAATATCTTTTCCGTTCGCGTCCGTATAAACTATTAGCAAACCTACACCATCAATACAAACAAAAGATGCCTCAGGGCCTGTGTTTCCAATTTCAGTGCTATAAGTTCCCGAACCACTTATAAGATCCGTTACATTATAAGCCCAGGTGCCTGTGGGATAATCATAGATGCCCCAGCCTTTCCGGTCACTGAATTCTTTATCAGGTGTAAGCTCTTTCCCGTTAAAACTCAACTTCATTTCAGGATACCTGCCCGTAACACCTTCGGCACTCCAGGTCCAGTAATTATAGAGCCTTGCGAATTTTACTGTCGCCCCTTCGGGCAGGTCGACATTATGTGTTGCAGAATATACGTCTCCGGGATAGACCTTACCGCTGTAGTAACTGCTCCCTACACTATAATAGAGGTCACCCTTAACTGTGTCATGGACATATGTTTCAAGGGGTTTATCAGCTATGTATCCGTTTTTTTCGGGGGCCTGAGCCATGGCAGGCAAGGTAAGTAAACAGCATAATACTGCCATCACGCAAAATATCTTTGCTATACGGTGAAATATATTTATTTCTTTACTGAGTTTTACTTTCCTTATTTTATGTTCACTCTTTACATTATGCTTTTTAGTTGTTTTCCGATTCTGTTTCTTATTATAATTCTCCTTTTGATCTCCTTTTTGTTCTACTTTTCTTGTCTTCATATTTTATCTTCCCACCTGCAAAATTTGCCTATTATTACTATTCCGCATCTCCATGTTCCTTTTTCAGCTATCTTTACTATTCTAGTTTCACATAGGTCTTGCTTGTCTACTAATTCTGCAAGATGCTGGGGAAAGCCCGAGTCAAGCTCTTCCTTCTCATTCGTCTTCGCCAAATTTGAGACTCTAACACTAACTAATTTGGATGAAATATCTAATTTGGACGAAATATTGTTTAATTTTGTTTTTCAGTAGACTAAAATGTTGTAACTTATTATGTAAATTTTTAAATAATATAATTTATTAAATAAATTTTCAAAGTGTATAATTTAGTAAATAGCTAATAAGTTAGAGTATATAATTTTTGTTAAAAAATGATTAATTAATATGTTAATATAGCAATAATTATTGTCATTATTAGATATTAAAATCCATACCAAAGTGAAAATGAAAGCTTAAAAATTGAAAATAGAAATATTGATACTTTAAATAGCAAGCAACTTGATTATTACTTTTAATTTGATTTGAATGATTCTAAATGAGATTAAATTCCTATAATAAGATTTGTTTATTATTGGCAATATAATCTTTTTACAATTTGTTTCTGAACGAAGATATTCGTTAACATATAATTAAATTACGTTTTATTATAATATTTCATACAATATAAGAAAATAGTAATATTTAATAACCTTTAAGTTTTTGTAATTATTCAATTATGACGTAAAGTTTGACATATTAATTTTACAAACTTAAAGGAATCTACCCAAAATGAAATCAGAGATTTGTTAGCTTCTCTCAAAGTTGAGATTACTCTGTTGTGAAAGTGAACGGCTATGAAAACAGAAATTTCAAAAATAATTATCTTGTTTGTCTTTTTGCTCTCATTGCTCATTTCAATTCCTCCTACAGGAGCCAGCTACTCTTTTGAAGGTATACCCTTAACTCCGGATGCTCAGGGCACTTTTCAAGGAGAAGTTTACATAGACGGAGGACATGGACTTGCATTTCCTCCCTACTCCGAAAATTTTAGCGTTCCAGACGGTACTGTCCGCTGGGCTCGCCTGTATATCGGAGTTTGGGGAGGTACGGAAAATTACGAAGGATGGGTACAACCCAAGTTTAACGGGCAAAAGCTTGAGCAGCTACCGCTTGCCGGGGTTAATGACGAAAGCAAAGATGTATACTGCGCAGGTCATGGAGTTTACTGGGTTTCCTATGATGTAAGCAATATCACGAAAAACGGTAAAAATATGGTGAATGTCCTTACGAGCAAGGGTGAGCCAGGGAACAAACTGGATGGAAGGGTCTATGGTGCAGTACTTGCTGCGGCCTGTGAAAATAAAAAAGCATCTACAGTTTCCTACCAGCTTTTGAGTGGAAACGTAAATCTTCATGGTAAAGGCTGGAGCGGTACCCTGGCAAATTCAAATGACGTGACAAATGTCAATTTCAGCTGCGGACAGGCTTTGAGCAGCAAGGATGCTGCAAATCTTTCGGTAGTATACCTTACCGGAACAAAAGGCTTGCCTGATTATCTCGAGTTCAATGGAAAGATGCTTGGAACCTCACCTAAGAACCTCTCTGAAAAGTATGGAGAAAATGTTAGGGACGTTGCTGATGAGATCAGTAATGATGCCTATGGAGGCGAAGGTCCTATTTCCAGATATTTTGATATAGAAAGTTTCAATGTTCTTGATTATTTACAGGCCAATAACTCCGCAGCCTTTTTGAGGGGAATTGACATGAACGGGGACGGGGAAATTGATGAACAGGAAGGGGAGGACTACCTGCATCCTGTCCTTGCAGCCCTGATTCTGACCTCAAAGGATACCGCATCTGTACTTCCTGATCTCTATCCTGAGATGAATGCCTCAGAAAATGAGCTGGTTGATGGAACGCCTGCTAAAGTTTCCTTCACAATAAACAATCCTGGAGGAATCTGCGATCAGAATTGTACCGTGAGTTTTCGGGTAGATGGAAATGAGGTTTCAACTATCCCAATACAGATGACGGCATCAGGAGTGTACAGTTCTTCTATTTCATGGCCTGCTGTCAAAGGAAAACACTTGCTTGAACTTTCTGTGAATCCGAAAAACAGTATAAATGAATCAAATAATGAAAATAATGCTTGCGCATTAAACGTAAACGTCAAGTCAAAGCCAGATCTTTCGGTTTCCCTTGGGGACCCTGTGAAAATCGAGACAAAGACAGAAGCTGCATCTTCTTCGATAATTTGCCTTTCTTTCCTCTCGATATTAGGGTCTCGGAGAAAAAAACCGATTCTACTACTTTTACTTGCGGTATTTCTAATAATGGCTTTAAGTGGCTGTGTTGAGGAATCTCACGCAACAGAAAAAACTGCCTACTCTATCCCGGTAAAGATTGTTAATAACGGAGAAGCTTCAGCTCGGAACTTCGATGTAAATATCTCTCTTGATGGAAAAAGTGTCACTGTACTGAATATCCCGGAGCTGGCAGGCCAAAAAACAATCGTGAATGATATACAGGTTGAAACCCTGAGCGGAGAACACACCATTAAAGCGAAAGTCGATGAGAATAACCATATTATTGAGTCGGATGATGATAACAATGAATTTGAAGCCAGTCGCAATTTTACTTAATCTCCTGCTGCTCACTTTTCCAGCTTCAGCTTCGTACGCCGGAGACAAACCCCTTCAGACTATCATCCATGACGAGAACCATGGAGGCCTTGATTTTTCTCTTGGGGATAGTAAATACAGCGGTGAGCTTGCATACAATAAAAGCTATATGGTTAACTTTAGTGTTAATCCCCCTTCAGGGAGTTCTATTAAGGTTGCAAAAGCTTACGTTTACTGGGTCTGGAGTAAAAAGGATCTTGAAGGCATATATCCGCAATTCAACGCTTCCATTATAAGCTCAGGAAATATTGAATCTCTGCCTGAGGGGCATATGTATACGGACACAAAGGGATTTGTTTCAAGATATGATTATTTCTCGGGGATGAATGCATATGACCTAAGTGGAAAAATTTCCAAGCCCGGAAATTACTCCATTTCACTGATGAATACGGACAAAAACGGAAGTACCTTTTGCGTACAGGGTATCGGGCTTCTTCTCGCCTATGAGGACCCCAAATCACCGACTATCGAATACTGGATTAATGAAGGCTGTGATATGCTGTATGCCGATTATGGGATTACTCCAGAAGTAGCAACAATGACCACTTATTTTAAAGGGGATATTAATCCCGATAATATTACAGATGCACAGTTGATAACAGTCTCGCCTTCAGGGGGCTACAGTTCAGGCAGAGAAGCCAGAAATAAGCTTTTTTTTAACGAGGAGACCAGTAGTCTTCCAGTCCTGGGAGATATCATCCAGCTTCTGTTTGGAAGTGGTAAAAGCTGGGAGAATGTATACCAGACAAATGATACTGTTCAGGTTGCTCTGGATGAGAAACCGGTAGGAGACTATCTGGTGCCAACTGAGAATTTTGTTAGCATTCAGGACGAAGGGGACTATCTTCTGGCAACAAATGCGATACTTGTGCTTAATCTTGAAGAGCCTGAATCCTCTGAAAAGAGAGGTATCTAACCTCTTGCAGGAAAGGGATGATAGATGAATATTGTTGAAACCAGAGACTTATCAAAGTTTTATACTTTTGGCTCCGGACTGCGTGTAGAAGCCCTCAAGAATGTAAATGTGGAAATTAAAGAAGGGGAATTTGTTTCCTTTATTGGAGCTTCCGGGTCAGGGAAGTCAACACTACTTAACATTATTGGCTGCCTTGACCAGCCTACTTCTGGCAGTGTTTTTATAGAAGGTACCGAAGTTGACTACAGAAATTCTTCCTATCTTGTCCAACTCCACAGACAGACGATAGGTTTTGTATTCCAGGCTTTTAATTTGATACCTACATAGGACTTACGCAGTTAAAATGCCGAAAACTTGATATCTTTATAAATATACTTATGGCTTAGTGTTTCTCTAAAAACGTACGGAGTTATGGACATAAATCCACCTAAGTGTACCGCCATTGACTACATTAATTTTCTCATTGCGGCTTCTAACGTTTTTAGCTGTACTGCAGCTGCTAGAAGTTATCCAGA
>NZ_LZPK01000035.1:0-10283 GCF_001729375.1 Methanosarcina sp. A14
AACATCAAATTGAACATTAAAATTGAACATCAAATTGAACATCAAAATTGAAGTAGAAAAATATGGTATACAGTAATAGCGAGTCGATAATCGACTTGCTATTGTGTTTATTGCGTTTAATCACTAAGATCATGCACCTGCATCTTTTTCAGTTCGTGTTCCATATCTTCTTTTTTCTTTTTCTTAAAGCGGCTCCTTCCATCTACCCAATCACCTAAAAGCAAAAAAAACAATATGCTGAAAGGTATTATGGCTTCAACGCCTAATCGTGGAGTGCGGATGAAAAAACACCACAAAGCGAAAAGGACTACAAGCAACGGAATAATTCCACCAAGTAGCCAATTTTTGGATTCACTCAGAATATATTGAAATATGAGAATTACTGCTGAAATTAAGGAGCCTAAAAAGATACTCATTTTATTTATCCCTCTTCTCAGAATTATATTTTTCAATGATCAATTTTGCAGTTTCCAGTTCAATTTTGGAATCAACGGCTAAGCCTTTAATAAAAGTTATAAAAGGTTCATCTTGTTTATTTCCACTTAGTTTGATTTTTTGTATTAGTTTATCTAACCGAAGGCGAACGGTAGGATAAGAAACATCGTATATTTTTGCGACTTCTTTCAGAGATCCGGAACTCAAAATAAAATTTTTAATGAACGAGATATCCTCCAATTCCAAATCAAGAATCCATCTCGGTATTTTATCTATATTTAATTTAACCACCTTTTCATATTAATTTTAACATTATTCAATATAACTTTAATATTGTTAAAGTTTTCGGGTTTCGTTGCGAAAAAAATATGAAAGGAATTCATTGAAAGAAGTAAAAGTTTAGGAGCATATGTTATGTCCGTAAATTCCTTTAAATGAAAGCATAATGAAGGAGAAATTAATGGCTCTTCGATATTTTGTGTGAATTTAAATAAATTGCTGAGTTCAAGTAGCCAAGTCAAAAAGAGAAACATTAAGTTTGAATTTGATTTTCAACAACAAGTATTCCTATGTTTTAGATATATTACTTTAATACTAAGAGCCGAATGGAAGTTACCCACTCGAAACAGCGAAGAGCCATTTTTTAGCTCTTCTCTTATTCAGTGTTAAAATAATCTCCAAAATATTATCATGCTAAATAGTATCATGCTAAATAGTATCATGCTAAATTTTAGATTTTATTTTTTCCACATGTCCTCATAGCTAGTTAAAGGTGCCCTAGAACTTTTAGCAGGTTTACTTTTCTTCGCTGAAGTCGTTGCCTTTTTTTCTCCCGTCTCCCTGAGCCGATTAATCTCTTTTATGCTGTCCTCATTGTCTATGCTCAGGACAAAGCTTCCATGGCAGGGCTTTGTATATGGGAAAATGAGAGCATTGCCTTTTGCCCCCATTGCAATGGGTGGTATTCCTATTATATAGTAATTTTTGAAGATTTTATATCCAGGAGATACGTAGTAAACTTCGTCCGAATTTTTTTCAATATACTCTCTTGCCTCCTTGAAGCTTATCCTTTGCAAATGGATTGTATACTTCATTTGCTCAATACAGCTCATATAACGATCTCCCCCATCACCTTATCCAGCTTGTTTTTGAGACGAACAGGATTGTGAACATCCTGTGCGACAATCTTTTCACAATCGAACTCTATAGTTTCAGCCAGAGCCTCAGCGTTCCTGCCAAAGACTACAGAATACATTCTGGCCTGAGAAATGGAGCTCATAGTCGTTGCATAAGTCATTCCGGCATCGTTATGCATAAAGGCGAAGCACATATCGAAATCCGTTATTTTTTCAATAATATCTACTATGGTTTTGTCAAGATCTACCAGCTTTTTTACATAATAACCGTCGGAATCGGAAACTTTCAAAAGCTTGCTTGCGGCAGTTGTCCCGGCAACGGTTACATCAAATCCCAGCTTGGTAAGCTTATGGGAAAGATATAATACAATACTGGTTTGAATCGGAACCTCTGGACATCCCATCATGAGGAGCACTTTTGCGCCGGTCATAACATTTCATCTCTTAGGTATTTTATCTGTAAGATTAAGGTTTACCCTGAATTTTAATCTTTGCAATTAATATTTTGATGGAAATTTTTGAAATCGTGACAGTATTATAGCTTAAGAACTCTTCCCAAAACCGACTACGTTTCCAAAAATTAATAAGGTTTCAGAACTAATTTTCATAATCTGAAAAAAGTTTTATAATTATTCTCCATAATTTAAAGCTTAATTAACGATTCAAAATGTGGGATTCAGAGAAATGTTTTGAGTGTTTGGATCAACTTCAATAATATCTTCCATGCTTTCTATTTCCAATATATCTAAAGTATCAGTTAACTACTAGATAATATTTAATTAGTAAATAATATTCAACCAGTAAATAACATTTAACCGATTAATATTATTAAATTTAAATAAAATTGTTGATACCAGGTTAAAAATTGCTTAGTCGAGACGAGTATACACTAATCTGCAAGCGTTTCAAAAATTATATAGAGAAAAGTATATAAATAATTTATATTAAATTTGGTATTTGTACAGAACTTTCTTGGCATGAAGGTATTGAAAAGACTTTACTCTCTTTTGCACTAAGAAAAAAATAATAAAAGGTACAAAAATGGTATGTTTAAGCGAATATGACTATGAGGTTCTTCTAAAGAACACAACTATTAAAGAATGTGAAAGTTTTATCATCAAAAATTCGGAAGAGGTATACCTTGTACCTGGTGGATACAAAGTAAGAGAACTCATGCTCATGGGTACAGCTGCCCCTGTTGGTTTTTCAGGAAACGATATTATATTTCAGTTCACAAAGCCCTGCTTCGGCTTATTTGTGGTCAAACTGAAAAACGAAACCGAAGAAATAGAGAGACTTAGGAGCCAGTACAAAAAAGATGAAAATATAAAAAAGATTAAATGAAGGATAAAAAGCAATTGTGCCTGTTGTCAGGCATTAATTCCTAAAAATTATATATATGTTTAGTTCTGATTTTTTTGTTTTAAATTTTCTTTTATGGTTTTACCTTTTTTGTACATGCAACCCTGCACTCAAAGAATCCGGCTGAGGGGAGCTCGTGTATTGTGGTTGCAACGATCATGCCTTCTCCAATTTCTTTTACGACCATTATAGGCCTGCCCCTGTCATCTGTTAATATCACATCAGCATCGGCTTCCGTGAAATAACCATCACATCCTACAGGAGGGTCGATATTTTCCACAAGCTTTTGGGCTTCGTGCTTACCTACAAGTTGAGGTGTGCATGAGTTTTCTTCCATTACGTATTTCAGAGAAAAAGAAAGCCATTCATATTCATATTCCGGGACAAGAGGGCTGAAAACAAGAAGAGTCCCTCCTTTTGTCACAAACTTTTCAAGAGAACGTTTACCGCGTTCAAGTCCTGCGCCTGTTTTCGTATACTGTTTATTTGCAAAACCTGTCGGCAAAATCAGAACATTGCAGGCAGGAAGATAAGGAGTACCAAGGGACGTTGAGAGCGCACGAGTGCATTCAAGCCCATATTCCACAAACAGTTTTTCAAAGAGAAGAGGGCAGTCCCAGAGCAAAATTACGTCACTCATGAAAAAGGATAGGAGAATCCCACATATGAATTTATCTATCTTATTGAATATCAAAAAATCAAGAAATTAAGGCTCGATATTGCTCGAGATTCAGTGTTCGAGATTCGTTACTCCAAAAAATCATCGTCTGAAACAGGACTTTTTCCGAACTCAAAAAGAATCATATTAGGATTGGTAGTGACTTTAAAAGAGTAGTTAATTGACTTGAAAACATTGGAATAATATTTTGTAAGAGAGTCACATACTTTTCTATCAGAATAGTCGTGAATAAGTTTCACATATTCTCTGCCCTTTTCCGTGCAAATTTCTATATCACTTCCGATGCTGTCAGTCAGGTAAATTTCTTTAAAAATTATTATATGCTCGGCAAGGGTGAAAGCTGCTGGGGGCTTTCCTGTAATCAACTCAAAATTCCTTCTCAATTCAGCCATGGATGGAAGATCTCCTGAAACAAAAGCCTCGAAAGTATTTCTTTGCACGCTAAGACGCTGGTAATTATGCTGCCTGTAAGTTTTGATAAGATTCTTCCAGAACTCGGGCTTTTTTTGAATTTCCCGGAAAGTACTTTCCATAGACCCGAAGTGTTCCTCAAGCCCGTTAGGAACTTTTTGAAAATCAAGAAACTCAAACCTTTTAAAATAGACCTTTGTTACGTTTGATTTGCAGAATAGACCCTGAACATCAAGTTTCATCTGTTTTGCCAGATAAAGAGCCAGGCTGTGGGCCATAATTTCCCTGAAGCAGGAATTTCCGTTTGAGAGAGTAAGACTTGCAGTTTCCGGTTCAGGACCCTGACTGTACTCCACATCAACCTTAATTTTCCAGCTCATTTTCTCATTGAGCGAATTCATATAACTGACAACATCAGAGATTCGTTTAATTTTATAAGGGTTAATTATCTCATATACGGTAGATTCGTCGATCAATAACCCAGAAGTATTATTAATAAGCCACTCAAGCAGAGTATGATGAACAAGCAGGAATTCTTCTTCCTCAATCAGTCCATTACGATATTCTGCATTCTGTGAGACCTTACCTGAAGAGTTTTCCCCGTTTTCACCGGTTCTTCCATCCAGGGTAAGAGAGGCAGTTTCGATAGTATCCCTTATTGCCGCACTTAAATTTCCATTATTTTTTTCCAGAAAGGGCTTTAATTTATCCACATAACACTGGTCAATAGAGATATTTTTTCGGACTATCAAGCGGATTCCCTCTCCTGCCTTCTTGAGACCGTAAGAAGCTCAAAGTTCTTGATATACTCATGTTTTCATTTTCGTAAACCCGATAATAGATTGTTGCTTATACTTCTTAATATTTTTGCTAGACTTGGAGAGCAAAAAAATGAAGATTGGAATAAAAAAGTGTGAGGAATTTAAAGAGAGAAACAGCTGCATTTGACCAAAAAGCAAAAATGTGTAAAGAAAAGTAAGAAGCTCAACCGGAAGAATAGTAGACTAAAAATTTATTATAAGTAATAGATATGAAATGTAAAATTGTGGTCCCAATGTAGAATCATGGTCCCAATGTAAAATTAGAGTCCCAAGAATCAGGATAACCGGAACGGCTTTAAGGTCTGCATATATTACGTACTCTCATGAATAATGGCACCGAAAGACTTGCTAGAGTTCGCACGATAGCAGACTATCAGTTTGGGAAAGGCATTGGAAAAGAACTTTTTCCGGATGACTCAACGTTCCAGTTATCCAGGACAAAAAGAGTACGTCAGGTCTTACATTCTGGAAAACGTATGGCTACAGCAAGAGCAAAGGATGGGTTTTTTACCCTCAGTATTGAAGGAGCTTCCATTGTCCACAGGCTTTTGCCAGGAAAGAAGCTCAGGGTCGTTATCTCAGAAGAAGCCGCTCCTTTTGTGGAGAAAGGTAAAACCGCTTTTATAAAACACGTAGTTGAAATTGATCCTGAATTGAGGGCCGGAGAAGAAGTACTTGTCACAGATGAGACTGACAAGCTGCTTGCAACAGGACAACTGCTTCTGTCTCCTGCAGAGATCCTGGTTCTTAACAGTGGGGCAGCTGTGGATGTAAGAGCAGGAGTGGCTTCGAAAAAAGGAAAGTGAATCAAGAGACTTAGAAAGACTTATGAGATATAAAAGAGACATTGGAAAAGAGAAAAAATGTTAAGTATTATTCTAAATATCGAAGCTTTTTAAATTTCACACAAATTTACATATAGTTAAATATGATATAAAACGCTACTTATATTGTTCAAATATTCTTATAATGAGCGGATAAAATGAATAAGAATATATCATAGATAGTAATTTTTGAATGAATGACATTCAGAAAAACGTATTTTAAAAGAAGCTTTAATCCTAAAGTCCAAATATTAAAGAAATAAAGTTTCGACAAATAAAAATTTCAAGAAATAAAGTTCCAAGAATAAAGTTTCGAGAAATGAAAATTTCAAGAAATAAAGTTTCAAGAATACTGTTTCAAGAAATAAAGCCAAAAGATAACAGTTTCCCGGAGAGTGAGCAATATTTCAGAGTCAGAAGAGGTTCTAAAATACTTCCTGGTTCCAGATAACACCAGAATCGAAGCAAACAGAATTACAGTCGAGGGAGACGTTATTGTCGGCAATCACTCTAATATTGAATACAGCATAATCGGCGATACTGTTATTATGGGAGAAGGGGTAGCCATCTCAGGGGATATTGCGGCAAGTAATGATCTCAGAATTGATATGTGGTCAAAACTGGGTAACAGAGTAGAAGTCGGCGGAAATGCCTACCTGGGAGAATTTGTAACCATTGACGGGAAACTGCTCGTACAGGGAGACCTGGACGTAGGAAAAGAAGTTAAAATTCAAGGAGGTTTCGAAGCCAAGGGATGGATAGTGGTGAGGAATCCGATCCCTGTAATTATCTTCCTATTTCTTTACATAAAGGAAATGATGCGCCTTGGAAAAGGCGAAGAAATTGAAAAAGCCGTAGAAGAACTTTTTGATGATTCTGAGGACATACAGAGCTTTGAAGGAAAAGAACCCGCTGAAAAAGTACTGATTATACCAGCCGGCTCAAAGCTTTCCCATGAAACTATTGAGGTCGACGGGGAAGCCTCTATTGGGAAAAACTGCCTGTTAACAGGAAATATTCGGGCACAGACTGTCACTACAGGGGAAAAACTGACCATTAAGGGAAGCATTTACTCAGAAGGCAAGATCTTCATCGGTGAAAATTGCACTGTCTATGGCAATCTCTATTCAAAAGGAGATGTGCAGATTGGCAGGAACAGTCGAGTTTTTGGAGGAGTAAATGCCAACTCGGTCTTATTGCTTGAAAAAGCAAGGGTTGATGGCACAATAAAAGCCCCTTCAGGGGTATCTTTCTTAAGAGACGCTGCAGAAATGCCTGTTCTTGCAGAAGTCAATGCTTTAGGGAAATTAATTATGAGTGAAACTTATAAATTGCCCGAAAATGCCCCTAAGGGAGAAACTGAAAATGAACCTCGGGATAAAAACGAAAAAAATTCTCAGGATGAGCCCGCAAAGCCCCTGAATGTGATGGAAATTGATTCACCTGTCAAGCTGAATGCAAAAAAAGCCAGTAATATTTTTGGACCTGGTAAAAAAAGAAAAACTGCCAGAACAAAGGCCCTGGAAAGAACTAGACGCTTCACAGGAGCCAGGACTTACAAAAAGGAACATAAGTCCGAAGAGTAATCTGAGAGTGATTAATCTCGGAGAGTGATTAATCCAACTCGAGCCCTTTCGTATGTTTTTTACGCCCAGAAAACCCGGAATTTCCTCTGATCAGACTTTCTGCCGAATTTTCGCCCGAATTTTCGCTCAAGATATGGCAAATCTGATCCCTAAAGGAAGTGATCTAATGCTTTGGGGAGAAAGAACTGCGGAAAAAATGTCTTGGAAAAAATTTCTTTTTTGAGAAGGAGCAGTAACATTCATAGGGAATCAGGGAATTATCTGGGTTTCGGAGATGACAGAGCAGAACTCAACTCTGAAATCTAATTGTAAACTTTTTGAACCCTCAAAAGAAAATGCTCTCAAAAATCTTAATATCTTAATAATACATTCATTTTGAGCTATTCGATCTCCAGATTTAGATATAACTCGAAAATAACCAGAAGTAATTCAAAAACCCAGAAGTAATTCAAAAACCCAGAAGTAATTCAAAAACCCAAAAGTAATTCAAAATAACCAGAAGTAATGCAAAATAACTACAAATAGTTCAAAATAACCAGAAGTCATTCAAAATATTCCAGACTTTACTCGTTAAACTTTCCGATCAGTTTAAAGGAACAAATTTCATGAAGGGATCCAATTGACAGAAAATTTCATAGGACCTGAAAATTTACAGGTTACAGAGCCTGAGAATTTACAGGCAAAATACGATTCAATTATAGAAAAAGATTCAAAATACGTAATGCAGACTTATGGGCGTCAGCCCCTTGTACTTTCAGAAGGAAAGGGAGCGGTTGTCCGGGATATTTACGGAAAAGAGTATATTGACTGTGTAGCAGGAATTGCAGTAAACAATGTTGGGCACTGCCACCCAGCTGTTGTCAGGGCAATCCAGGCCCAGGCTGAGAAGCTGTTGCACGTTTCTAACCTGTATTACACTGAGATTCAGGCTGAACTTGCGGAAGCCCTGGTTTCGGTTACAGGAATGGAACGCGTTTTTTTCTGTAATTCAGGGACAGAAGCCGTAGAGGCTTCGATGAAACTGGCCCGTATGGCTTCCGGAAAAAGTGCCTTTATAGCTGCTGAACACTCCTTCCACGGAAGGACTATAGGGGCACTCAGCGTAACCCACAAGAGCATGTACAGGGACCCTTTCATGCCGCCTGTGAGTTCCGAGACTACTTTTGTCCCGTACTCCGATGCTGATGCTATCAGGAAGGCTATTTCAGAAAACACGGCAGCCGTGATCCTTGAGCCCATTCAGGGAGAAGGCGGAGTTAATATCCCGGATCCCGGATACCTTAAAGAAGTCAGGGAAATCTGTGATGAAACCGGAACTTTCCTTATCTTTGATGAAGTGCAAACAGGATTTGGAAGGACAGGTACATGGTTCTGTAAAGATCAGTTCGGCGTAGAACCAGATATCATGAGCATGGCAAAAGCAATTGGAGGAGGCTTTCCAATGGGTGCTATTGCGGCAAGAGACGGACTAAGCTTTGGGCGCGGACAGCATGCTTCTACCTTCGGAGGCGGGCCGCTTGCCTGTGCAGCTGCACTCGCTTCAATAGAGGCAATCAGGGAAGAAGGACTCCTTAAGCGCTCAAAAGAAAACGGGGCTTATTTCATGGGAAAGCTCAGGAATATGGAAAGGGAAGATGTTGTAGAAGTCCGTGGAAAAGGGCTCATGATAGGAGTCGAGATAAACCATCCCTGCAGTGATTTCGTGGACTTTGCAAGGGAACATGGAGTGCTTGTAAATTGCACATCGGACTCAGTGCTCCGTCTGGTTCCCCCACTTGTGATTACAAAAGAACAGATAGATAAGGTAGTTGATGTTCTTGAGCAGGCCTGAACTGATAAAAAAAGAAATCTTTGATATTGCAGAGTACGTTCCAGGGAAATCAATTGAAGAAATCGCTTCTGCCTATGGACTTGGCCCGGCTTCAATTATCAAACTCGGCTCAAACGAAAACCCACTAGGGCCTTCTCCAAGAGCTGTTCAGGCCCTGATGGACACCGCTCCATTCGCAAACATTTACCCCTCAGCAGACGCGATTGAACTCAGGGAGGCACTCGCGAAATACACAGGCTTTCCGGTTTCAAACCTCATAGCCTCAGGGCCAGGAATGGACGGGTTACTTGACGGGCTTTGCAGGCTGGTTATCGAAAAAGGGGACGAAGTCATTGTCCCTACTCCTACTTTTGCCTATTACGAACTTCCGGCACGTGCATGCGGAGGAAAGCCTGTCTTTGTCAGGAGAAGCCAGGACTTCTCAATAGATCCTGAAAAGCTTCTGGAAGCCGCATCCAGCAAGACAAAGATAATCTTCCTCTGTTCCCCCAATAACCCCTCAGGCAATCTCCTTCCCGAAAAGGATCTTAGGAAAGTCCTTGAAAATACAAGGGCTCTTGTGTTCGTTGACGAGGCATACGTCGAGTTTGCAGACAGGAACCTTGCAGAACTTGTAAGAGAATACGATAATCTTGTTGTGGGCAGAACCTTTTCCAAGGTATTTGGGCTCGCAGGCTTGCGCCTGGGCTATGGGATTATGCCCGAATGGCTGGCAAAAGAGTATATAAGAGCAGCAACTCCGTTTTCAGTAAGTCTTCCAGCGTTAAAAGCAGGAATAGCTGCCCTTTCAGACGTTGAACACCGCAAAAAAAGCGTAGAAATCGCAAGAGAAGGCAGGAAATACCTGAAAGAAAGAATTCCTTTTAAGGTCTATCCTTCCCAGGCAAACTTCGTACTTGTGGACGTTGCCCCTTTAAAATCAAAAGCCGTTACACAGAGTCTCATGAAAAAGGGAATTATTGTACGTTCCTGTGACTCTTTCAGGGATGCTGGAGATACACTTATAAGAGTAACAGCCGGTACTCTGAAACAGAATGAAAAAGTTGTCAGGGCTTTTGAAACTGCAAAGAAAGAGGTTTAAAAGCCTCTGTTTCTTTATTTTAAGCTCAATTTTTATGTTGAGTTATATTTTATGTTAAGATCTGTTTCTGCTTTACTCTGTTTTCTGCTCTACTCTATTTTCTGCTTTACTCTGTTT